>JACPCQ010000027.1 GCA_016179715.1 Parcubacteria group bacterium | reverse complement strand
TGCTGCAGACGGGGTCGCAGGAGTTGCGGGAGTTGCTGCTGCGGCTGCAACTGCTGCTGCGGCCTGCGTGGATGCGGTGCCGGGGATGAAGACGGTCTGTGAGGCCGGGATGCCTGCTCCACCGCCACCGCCTCCACCACCACCGCCAATAACCCCTCCACCTCCAAGTATGCTTACTTTCGCGCTTACGGCCGAGGATGCCGCCGATTCAGCCGATCCTCCCGACTTATACGCGCCTATTTTATAGTAATAGGTGGTTCCGTTTGTTACCGAGGTATTGGAATAAGACGTGACGTTTCCGGCATTGGCAAGCAGTGCAAATGACCCGCCCGAATCCGTATCGCGATAGACATAGTATCCCGTTGCTCCGGAAACCGAACCCCAAGAAATTGTAATCGTCTGGCTTCCGGGATTTCCTGCGGTTGCCGTTACCCCGCCGGGGGTAGAAGGTGGCTCGGTACCGGTTGAGGCGGAAAGCGCGTAGAGAGAGAAGTGTGTGCCTACGGCGGTAAATGTTACGGAAGCCACATTGGAGAGGTTTGAGGAAGGAGAAGCGACGACACTTCCGCTTGAATCCTTATATGTCGGCACCGTGCTTAGTGACTCCCAATCTTTCAACGTTTCGCTGTAGGAAACTACTTTCAGATTAGTGACTTCAGATGTCGTATCAATATCCGAGCTTGCAAGCTCCGCTGTGGTATAGGTTACCTCAACGGTCGCTTTCTTTCCGGACTGAAGATTGCTTACTTTTGAGCCGCCGGAGAACGCGTTAATATCCTTCGCCTTGCTCGCAACCACGTTTACGCTTGTGGTGTTCGGGAAGTTGCTTGTCTCGCGCGCGGTGATATAGGAGTTGTTTCCGGAAGAGCCGAGCGCGTTTGCGTCAAGCTCTACGTTAACATTTACCGTTGAATCATTGAATGTTGCGGCAGAGGAATCGGTGAACGTGTTGGATTGCGCAAGCTTGGACTGCAGAGAAACCGTCGTGGAAAGCGCGATAGTGATACCCGTTTGAGATGCGTTCACCGTGAGCGGATTTGACGCGTATCCTGCTTCCGCATACCCGTCCGCCGCGGCAAAAATACGCCACGTGCCGCTTGACACGCTTAACGTATAGTTACCGCTCGTATCGGTGGTTGTAATCGCCTGCCCTCCGCCGATCTTTTCCGCGCGCACAAACGCATCCGTCGCAGCAGAGCCGCCGGCAGTCACTTGTCCAGCAATAGTAAGAGAGGCGGAGGTAAGAACAAAGTTTTGCGTTGCGTTTCCCGACACCGTTACCGTTGTTGGCGTACCTACATATCCCGGCCGGGAAACCAACACGTTATAAGTTCCGTTGGCGACAGTCAAGCTGTATGCTCCGGACGTCGTTGCCTGCGTGCCGGAATTTACGCCGTTTGTCTCGTCTATAAACTGAATCCACGCGCTCTCCAACTCGTTCCCCGATGTTGCGGCGGTGTGATATATCTTTCCGGAGATTGTGCTTAGACTTGCCGTGGACGTATCCACCGTTATTTTTACCGTCTCGTTTCCGTTCACCTGCAGCACGCCGGAAAGCACCAGGGTGTTGTCCGTATCATCGGAGGCAACGGCGATATTTGCAGACGGAACGCCGTGCACAAAGGCGCGGATAGTTGTGGAAGCTCCATTGGGAATCTGCAGTGTTGTGGAAGAGGCATTGGTAATTTCCGCATGGTTCCCAAGCCTTGTCGTGGTGTCAAATAGGTCAATGAAGGCCTTCGGAACTACGAGCTTATTGCCGCTTGAGTCTTTTATGTTAATTGTTATGGTTTTACGCGTCGCGACTCGGATGTTTTGAGTGGTGGATGCAGTTAGGTTAATGGCACCAATTGCCGTACCGTTATCCTTAAGCGGAGCGATACGTCCATACCCGGGCTTAAATACATCAGCAATCTGGTAGCCGCTTCCGGAGGGCACGCGCAGGGAGAATACTCCATCGCTTCCGGAAACTCCTTCGTTTGAGCCGCTCGTTCCCGAAAGGCGAATCACCGCGCCGCTAATTCCCTCATTGGAGTCAAACGTATTATCATTATCGGCGTCTTCGTAAATATTTCCGGAAAGCATGCTGAATGACTGGCTGGAAGAAGGGGCGAAATTGATATCCGTCTGGTTTGCTCCGCTAATTGTCACCGTCTGTTCTGCCATAGGACCAAACCCCGGAATAAACGAGCCGATTTTCCACGTGCCGTTATCCACATAGAGCGTATAGTTTCCGGTGGAGGAGTCAGACATCGCGTCCACATGTCCGGGCGCATCGGTGCGATACGCAAAGACCGGAGCATTGCCCACAGCATTTGTCCCGTCGCTCACCCGCCCCGTGATGGTATAGCTCGGCTTGTTCATTTTGAGCACGAACGGGTTTGCTCCGGAAGCCCCCGTTGAGGCGGTTAGAGACCCGTTCACAAAGACACTTCCGCTTGAGTTAACAACGACGGAAACCTCGCGCGCATTACCCAACCCCGGCGTACTCGCTCCAACCGAATATGAACCCGCCGCAACCGATATGGAAAATGCGCCGGAGGCAGATGTCTGGCTAAAATTACCCGTCCCCTGCTCTACAGAAAAAGCAAAAATCATGGCGTTGGCTATTGCATTGCCGCTCCCGTCTTTAAGCACGCCTGCAATCGTCTTATCTGCGGCAGATATGCTGAAGGTGTGCGACGAGGCGCTCGCACCGTTTACCGTCGCCCCACACGCACTCGGGCAACCCGAAACGGTAACCTCTATGGGTTTGGGCATAGACCAGCTCGGACTCGGAGGAGGACCGCTAAAGCCTCCTCCCGTTCCTTTGGGCATCGCGGGCCCCATACCTATGCCCCAAAATCCGTTTTGCTGGGGAATGGGAATTGTGGTGACGGTCGCGGCAGAAAGCGCGCCCGCGCCCGGAGTAACCGTGCGCACCACAAACTGCCCGGGCCCGCCGGCAAACACATCCACCTGTTCAGTCGCGCTAAAGGTGGCCGCGCTTGCGGTAACTTTCACGTCAAAATTGATAGCTGAAGAGGTTGCGGTAAGCGCAAAATTGCGCGTGAGAAGACTTGTTGAAGTCGCGCTCACCGGTGTAGGCATCGTATCCCCGAAAAAGGCCGTGGTAGTACCGGTCGGGTTTACAAACGGGTCGGTAAAGACAAAGAACCCATTTCCGCCACCAAAGTTATTTGAGAGAAACTGGGAGCCGACCGGAATGTTCGTAAACTGATAAAGTCCGTCCGAGTTCGTCGTCGCGTCCATCGGCCCCGTTTGCGGAGACATGAGGTGAATTGCCACTCCTTGAAGATTCCCGCCATTTCCGGTTACCGTGCCGTGGATAGTGGTGGTCGCTCCGCCTCCAGCGCCGCCTCCGGTAACATACACGGGATTCGCGTTGAAGGACTCCAGTAACGTGCCGGAGGCATTCTTTGATTTGATATCAAGCGTATAGCCGGAGCTGTCAAACCCCTTAGGAATGGACGGATTTTTAAGGTCCGCAAGAATAAAGCGCAAGAAGTCATGCGTATCGCTGTTTTCTGAACGCGTGGCGGTATCCAGTGTCAGCGTCACCGTCTTTGCCGTCGCATTTCGCGTGATAGTTTTTATCCCTATGGCGTTTGGACCGGGACCGTTGATGTCCTTATTCTGGTCATTAACAAACGGATTATTCGTCGTAGAGGTCGCGGCACAGCAAAGGCCGAAATCCGAGCTTGAAGGAAACGTAATGACAATCGTTCCGCTTGCGGGAATCTGTGTCGCAATGGGCAGCTCAAACTGGTAAGTGGTGCTCGCGCTCACAAAAGAGTTCTGCGCGCGCACGGTTACGGGCGGCATAAAACCGATACCCGCGGCGCTGAAGTCTTTGCTTTCGCCGAATGTGGAACCCTGAAAAGACCCCGGACCGGTAAATCCTCCCGAAGCGGCGATAGACTCAACCGACCCGGTAAATGAACTTGTCCCGGACATGGCGTTTCCGGAAATGTCTTTGATATTCTGCGCGGTTATGGTAAACGAGGCGTTTGAGGCCATCTGTATTCCCGATAGCTTTGCCGTACGGGCGGCGGCGTCATACGTGAGCGCATGACCCGCAAGCGCGCTTAATGTCTGGCTTACTCCTCCTATCGTAAGCGAATAATTTCCCAGCGTTGAGGCATCATTGGAATTCACCGCCTCGTCAAAAGTAATGGAAAGCGAGAAGTTGTCCGCGCCTGCAAAAAGCACGGTCGGCCCGGTGGAATCCGAGTTTGCCGCCTCCACCGTCCAGTTGCGCGTGACATTTGTTCCCAGCGTAACTCCGGAAACATTTTTGATTGACGCGCCAACCAACGTCAGCCGGATAGACTGCCCCACCGGAAGGATATTTGAGGGAATAAAATGCCCCTCTTTTGCCACAGGGTCATAGCGCACTGTTCCGGGCAGATTTGCCCCGCCGACAATGCCCAGCGTTACCGACCCCGACGTGGCCGTCGTGACATCAATATCATCGTCAAACGTGAAAATAAAGTCATTCGTGTTCGCAGAGATTGTTGCATTCGGAGTCGGCAATATGCCGACGATTGCCGGAGCAGTCGCATCCGTAGAATTGCCGGTGGTAAATCTCGCAGAGTAGGAAGTCGGCAAGTTGACGTTGTTGGTATTTTTCACCCCCCCGCGAACAATTAACGAATAGGCGGTATTCGCCGCAAGACTTGCGGGCACAAACGAAAGAATATTCTTACCCGAAGAGGTCGCAAATGAGAAGCCGGAGAGCGCGATATTGCCCGCACTGCTGGATAAACCGATGTTGTCTGCGGTAAGAGTGCTGGTATCTATGCTGGACTGGTTAAACTCCACGCTCATGCGCGCGAGATTAGTCGGCACATTCAAGCTCCCGTTAAAAGGACTTGTGCCGACGACTTGCGGAGGAGTGACGTTTGTTGAGGTTTGCGATGCTCCGCCGGCAGTAAAGGTTGCGGTATAATTTTGATTTCCGGCGGTAAAAGAATTCTGGTCCAGCTGGTTTCCGGAGAGGTCCTGCACGTCGCTTGTGACCGTAAAGGTGTAGGAAACGCTGGGCGAGAGTTGTGCCAAGAGTATGCATTTTGTTGACGGCTCAAAATTTCCCGGAAAAGGATTGTGGGTAACGCTTGTGCAGAGATTTGCGCCTGTTCCTCCCTGTTTGAGCGTCACCGTTGTTGTGGCGCTTGCAGAGATAACCGTCGTCGTTGCGATGGGCTTGCTGAAGTTAAACCCGACATACGGAAGATCCACGGGAACGCTCTGCATGTTGTCAGACGGATATGAACCGTCCACGCGCAAGGTTGTCTGATTCCCGCCCGGGCCGCTGCTGAATGCAAACTCCTTCGGGCTCATGCTATTTTGCGGGTTTGCCGTTGTCTGCGCTACAAACTCCGCGGAGTTGTCTTTGTTATCTATACTGTTTCCTTTCGTCGCATCCTGGCCGCCCGCAGTCATGGATGCGGCAGTGGACGTCGCGTTCGGGTATCCTTGGGCGAGGCGCTCCAGACTTGTCCCGTCTTCGGCAAGCGCGGGCGCACAAACGGTGCCGACCGTATCGGAATTTTCACAATTTCCCGCCGGTTGGTCTCCCCACCCGATATAATCAATCGCGGAGCTTGTTGCAGTCGTTCCTGACGTCGTCGCAATGGAAAATCCGCCATGCGGCACCAAAACACTAAATGAGCTCGTCGCAAATACCGCGTCCGGTTGAGCGGCACCGTTGTACCCGACTTGAGACCCGATTAAGAAATATCCATGGCTCGGAATAATCCGCTTATAGTATGTCAGCGCAACCGGACTTGAACTGCCGCTCGCATAAAAAGTGTGAACATTGAGCGGCAGCGTCGGGAGGTCAATATCCGCCTCACCCGTGTTATAAAGCTCAATAAATTCATCCGCAGTATTTCCCGTAGAACCCGCCCTTACCTCGCTGATTTTGAGCGTTGCGGATTGGTTCAGAAAAATCTTTTTCCCGGGTATAAACGCATTGCCAATTCCGCCCGCAGTGGTGCTTGCGTAATTGTTCTGCATGCGCACATCAAACGCATGGCCATTGGTAATGCCCGCCGCCGCGGTTGTTGAGGCAACAATATAAAACTCCGCGCCCGCGCTTCCGACGGAAACCGGGGTTACGGACTGTAAGACAATAAGCGTTCCGTCAACCATCGGGCTTGTTGAGGCCGCGTTTGGAAGGGGCGTGTCCTGGCCAAGCTGAAAATCCGGAGCTGTGCCCGACTCCTGCCAAAGAGAAATGCGCGAAACCTCGCCTTGCGTTACGGTGCTTGATGCAAAAAGTTGTACTCCGATTTTGCTTAACGTATCGGATCCGGCCGCCTGGCTTAACCGAAACTTTAGCAACGGAAATACCGCCCCGCCGCCAACGGTAATGTCGGGCGCAAAGAATGCGTCAATGGGCGGCCCCGCTTCCGTTATCGCCGCATGGACAGGCAATGGAGAAAAAAACAAAAAAGACAGCACTATCGCTGTCAGCATTATTGATATCCAAAAGACTATTTCACTAAAAGACTGGGTGCGCGATAACACAGACGCTCTCATGGTGTTTGTATGTTAAGCAATAATGATAATAAATAAAAAATCACTTGCGCCAAAGCAGAAAGACAACCGCTTTGCGGCTGTCTTTATTATGTTCCCATTCAACGCAATTAGATATCTATTCTCCTGTGGATAACTTATCGCGCCCCCGCCTCCAGCTCGCGGATAAACTGCTCCCCCTGTGTTTTAAATTGCGGATTTAGCCGGATTGCGCTTTCAAGCGCCTCGACGGCCCTGGAACGGTCACCAAGTCTGGCATACGTCGCGGCTAAATTTATGTAGTACTGTGCGTTTTCCGGCTGTTCCTGAATAAATTTAAGCCAAATATCCCGTACGCGCTCAAAATCCCCAACCTGTCCGTAAGCATTCACCAACTGCGGGTCGCTCACTGCAATCGTGCCAAAACTGCGATAGAGAAGTTCTTCTGCGTATTGCTGCTCATGATTCAATATTGCGACAGTTGCCAAATTCTTTACCGCACCAACATTTTCGCGGTCTAAGTCATATGCTTCCTGCAAAATTTCCTGTGCTTTTGCCCCATCATTACGCCGCAGATACACATCCGCGATAACATAAAAGATCTGCTGCTTACGCGGAGAAAGCGCGAGAGCTTTCTGTGCGGCGTCAAGTGCCTCCGCACTCCTGCCTACACGATCATAAAGCGCGGAAAGAAAGAGAAAACCCCGCGCATCT
>JACPCQ010000026.1 GCA_016179715.1 Parcubacteria group bacterium | reverse complement strand
GATTCAAATATTTAAACATCCAGACATTTAAAGATTCAAAGATTCAAATATTTAAACACCCAAAAAATCCAAACATTTAAAGATTTAAATATTCAAAGGTCTAAATGTCCGGGCACAGTAAGTGGGCGCAAATTAAACACAAAAAGGCGGCGACGGATGCGAAGAAAGGGAAACTTTTTTCGCAGCTTTCGCGCGCAATCACGCTTGCGGCAAAAACCGGCCGCACAGACCCGGAAATGAATGCGGCGCTGCGACTGGCCGTAGAGAAAGCGCGCCAAGCAAACATGCCCGCAAGCAATATTGTGCGCTACGAGGCATACGGCCCCGGAGGCGCCGCGCTTTTAATAGAAGGCATTACGGATAACACAAATCGGACGTCAAATGAAGTCAAACGCATTTTGCAGACTCACGGCGGCAAGCTTGCTGCGCCCGGTTCGGTTGGCTGGATGTTTAACAAAAAAGAGGTGTTTACCGTCTCCACAAAAGACGGCGATACCACGGAAGCGCTGGAGCTTGCTTTTATTGATGCGGGAGCGGAAGATATTACGAAGGAAGACAAGGCGCTGCGTGTCATTGTTGCGCCGGAGCGGGCAGAGGAGGTGCGCACGGCAATGGAACGCCTGCACATCACGGCAGAATCCTCTGCGGAGTGGATTACGCAAAATACTGTTTTGTTGAATGCCGCAGACCAGCACGCGATGCTCCAGCTCTACGAGGCGCTGGAGGAACACGAAGACATTACTCATGTGAGTTCAAATGAAAAATAGAGTTTAATTCGGTCACACAGTGCATGAAAAAAAAGCGAGAGAGCAAAGATGCTGTTATCCTCGGCATTGATCCCGGGTTTGCGCGACTGGGATATGCGCTTGTCGTTGAGTCGGGGCGCGCGCTGCGGTTACTCGCCGCTTCTTGTGTTGAGACTCCGTCAGGAACTTCCCCGGCGGAGCGTCTTGCAACAATTGCCGCGGCCATTGAGCGGGTTATCCGTACGCACCACCCGAGTGTTGTAGCGATGGAGCAGCTCTTTTTTTCTACGAATCAAAAGACGGCGATACGCGTTGCAGAGGTTCGCGGTGTCATACTCTTGCTTGCGGCAAAAAACGGGCTTCCCGTCTTTGAGTGCACGCCATTGGAATTGAAGGCGGCGCTGACGGGGTATGGGGCCGCGCCAAAAGCGCAAGTGCAGGAGATGGTAAAACTGCTGCTCCGGCTTCCTGCCGTCCCGAAGCCGGATGACGTCGCTGATGCGATAGCGGTTGCGCTTACCTGTGCCGCATCAGCTAAGATGCGGACGGCGGAGCAGAGAAGGGCGTAAAATAAGGCTTAAAATAAGGGGTTTTGGGGCGGCCGTTGCTATACACAGCTGGAACATTGTCGGGGGGTTTACAAGGCGGAATTTTCTTGATACACAGGATAAGAATCCCGAATGCGATTATAACGCGCTCGCGCTTCGCAGAGGGAAAGGTCGACGAGCTTGTTTGGCGCCAGGGCAAATAAGCTTTAAGAGTTTCATTACGGGAATCGATTAATCGATTCATTATGGAAATGGAATACGAACTTCGTGACGCCCTCATTGCAGAAGACGAAGACGAGGAGGTGGACCCGGACGTGAAGGGAGAAGAGGATGGTGACGAGGAAGACGGCGAAGAAGATTAGTCTGCAAGAAAGAACCGCCCCGACATGATGTCGGGGCGGTTTCGGAGTGCGACAGCATCGCGAGCATGCGGCAAGGGCGGCATGCTGACGGGTGTCTAAGACAGTAACGGCGACTGCCCGGGTTTTTGCAACCCCAGATGTTCGTATGCACGCGCCGTGGCACAGCGCCCCCGCGGCGTGCGCTCCAAAAATCCCAGGCGAATCAAATACGGTTCATGTACTTCTTCAACGGTACTTTCGTCTTCCGAGGTAGCCGCGGCAATTGTTTGCAGTCCCACCGGACCGCCGCTGAATTTTTTGATAATAATATCAAGCAATGCGCGGTCTTGCTGTTCCAGCCCCTGTCGGTCAATCTGTAAAAGCTCAAGCGTTTTATCGGCAATTTCTTGCGTGATGACGGGAGAGCGGGTGTGCACCTGCGCGTAATCGCGGCAGCGCTTAAGCAAACGGTTGGCAATGCGCGGCGTGAAGCGGCTGCGTTTTGCTATCTCGGCTGCGGCTTGCGCTTCCAATGTGACCCGCAGGAGTGATGCGGAACGCTGTAAAATGCGCTCTACCTCCGGTTGCGTGTAAAACTCCAATCGAAAAATGCCGCCGGAAAAACGCGAGCGCAACGGGGAGGACAGAAGCGCGATGCGCGTGGTTGCGGCAATAAGCGTGAAGGGCTGTAATTCCAATTGTATGATACGCGCAGACGGCCCCTTGCCGATGACAATATCAAGCGAACGATTCTCCATCGCGGGATAGAGCACTTCTTCAATGAGTTTGTTTAACCGATGCGCTTCGTCAATAAACAGGATGTCACCGGAGGAGAGATTCGTGAGTACGGAGGCAATGTCCCCAACACGCTCAAGCGCCGGCCCGGAGGTGCTTTTTATTTGCGCTCCAAGCTCTTTCGCAATAAGATATGCGAGGGTGGTTTTGCCCAGTCCGGCGGGGCCGTAAAAAAGCAGGTGCTCAATGGGCTCTTTGCGTGCCTCTGCCGCGCGAATGAGTATGGAAAGATTGCGTTTAATCGTTTCCTGCCCGATATAATCATCCCATTTTTGCGGCCGCAGCGTTGTATCAAGAGAGCGGTCTTCGGGATACTGTTTTGAATGTGTGGGGGTTTGATCGGCCATAATCATAGTGTGGTAAAAAAGATAACGTCCTAAAGATAAAGATAACGTCCTAAAGATGTAGTATATACATGCGTATATGCAACGGGACGGGATACTGTGGTATAATACTCCGGTCGCTGTCTTTTTCGTCCCCTTCTCTTGGTATTGACAACTGTACTGTAATAAGCTATAATAGCAACTGTATATGGTGGTGGCTGGCAGAATGTCGGATGTATTTACCTTGCCGCCCTCACTTCACTTCAGTTTTATTGACATTACCGACCTTAAGTCTCTAGGCAATGAAAGCATTACGCTTTACCTGGATTCCATCAATAAGGATGCTTTGGCTCCCCCTCACCCAGTATGGTACAGGGCCGCGCAGTGCGCCGCGGAGCGGGAGGGGCCCATTTGAGCAACAGCGCTGTTGTGTATATACGGCGTGTGCCCAATTATCTCTCTGCCGCAGTGCCGTTCTGGGCGAGGGGGGAGGCTGGGGTTCCCCTTATCGGGATCCTCACTCTTGGTGCCCAAGCTAAGAGCTATTGCCTAGAGACTTAAGGTTGGTATTTTGCTGTCTGTCTCCGGTAACCGCCGGAGTTTTTATTTTGAAAGAACGCTTAACTTCACGCCCAGCACACGCACCAACTCCTCAACCGATGTGATGCCGATGAGCGCCTTAAATACCCCGTCCTGTTCCATCGTCACCATGCCTTGGCGGACGGTTGCATCACGAATGTCCGACTCGGTGGGCTGTGTGATGATCAGCCGTTCTATTTCGTCATTGATAATAAAAGCTTCTGCGATGCCGACACGCCCCTTGTAACCGGTACCGTTACATGTCTGACAGGTTCCGGCATCCCATAATTGATAGGGCTTGCGCGGACGAATGACGGAAGAGGACAGTGTTGTGAAGAGTTTTTCTATGGAAGTAATTTCTCCGCGCGTTGCCGGGCGCCCCTTTTTGCATTCCGGGCAGAGCCGCCGCACAAGCCGCTGTGCCATCGCGACATTGAGCGCGGGCGCAATGATATTTGGTTTTACGCCCAAGTCAATCAAGCGCGGAATGGTGCCGGCGGCATTGTTGGTATGCAGTGTGGAGAATACGATATGGCCGGTGAGCGCCGCGTGCAAAGCAGTTTGGGCAGTTTCCAAATCGCGGATTTCTCCGACCATTATCACATCCGGGTCCTGGCGCAAAATTGCGCGAAGACCTCCGGCAAAGTCGTAATGCCTTGCCCGATCTACTTGTGTTTGCGTGATGCCCTCCAAGTGATATTCAATGGGGTTTTCAATAGTGATAATTTTAATGCCCGGCGTACGCTTGAGTTTGAGCAACGCGTAAAGCGTCGTGGTTTTTCCGGAGCCGGTGGGGCCGGTGGTCAGTATCATGCCGTTGGGCCGAGCGGCCTGCTCGTTTATGATTTGCAGCACTTGTTCGTTCAGCCCGAGATCTTCCAGGGTTAATGCGATGGTCTTCGGATGCAGTATGCGCAATACCACGGACTCTCCGTATGGTCCCGGGAGTATTGACGTACGCACTTCAATGTCCGTTTTTGCGGCGCGTACGGTAAAACGCCCGTCCTGCGCTTCATCGCGTATATTGAGTTTGAGTTCTGATATAAGTTTGATGCGCGAGAGGACAAGTTGAAAAACAGGTTTGGGCAGGGAAAGCATTTCCTGCAGTACGCCGTCTAACCGCAGACGCAGACGAGCGTCTGCCTCTTGCGGTTCAATGTGTATGTCGGAGGCTTCCAGCGCAAGCGCTCCGGCAAGAATAGCTTCCATCACCGTAGAAATCCTGCGCGTTTCGCCGGACGCGATGAGCGGCGCGACAACGCGTTCAAGTTCCTCGGTTGTTCTTATCTCATTGCCAAATTCCGCAAGCCGGTCGGCAGAGATGTCTATCACCCCCCTTTGCGCTTCCTTGAATTCGGGCACTTCTTTGTAGCGTTCCCACGCGCGAGATAAGCTGCGCTCCGAAACAAGAAACAGCTCTGCAGAGTAATGTTCTTTGAGACTTTCCAGCAATGCTTTGGTTGCCGGAAGAGAAGGATTCGTGAGTGCGATGTCCAGTGTTTTTCCGACGCGCTGGAATGCGGCTGCGTGCGCGCTTCGCGCTTCGTTTTCGGAAATGGTCTGCAGTGCGTCAAGATCAATGGTCATTTGAAAGAGGTCGGCATAGGGGAGGTCATATTTTTCGGCCAGCAGGCGCGCGAGGTCTTCGGCCTCTTTATTGCGGAGTTCTTCGAGCCGTCGTTTTTGCTGTTCTTCATTGAATTGTGGCATAGTGCAGGGGAATGTTGCTAGAACCCATCTCAAAAATGCTTTCATCGCGAGATTGCAAAACTTCGAGCAAGACGCGGTCAAAAAAAACGAGTAATATACAGCGTATCTTGCGAGGCTTTTTTGACAAGTCGCAGCCGAAGTTTTGCGATAGCAGCAGAAATGATTTTTGAGATGGGTTCTACATAAACAGCGCATCCGCTTTCTGCTTTACTCTGATGATAACACGGAGTCCTGTGGCTGTCTTGTTTCCTGTTACGCGTTTTGCGCGAGGCGTACGGTATGACGGAGCTCCCGTTCGGCTTCGGAAAAATTTTTCCAGCGATGGAAAACCATTACGTCCGGAGACGTGCTTGTGGGAGCGAAAGCGGCGGCCAGGACCTTACGCAGACCTTCGTGCCGCGTGCGTACCATCGCGCGGACACCCTCTTGTTCTTGCCAGAGAAGGAGTGCGCAATGTTCCGTCTTACAGCGCGCGGTGATTTCGGAAAGAATATCGCGGAGCGCGCTTGGCGAGGGAGAAGATCCGGTCTTTTCAAAATCCTTTTGTGCAAGAAATGTCCATGAGGAGGCGATTGCGGCATCCATCGTAGTGCGTGCAAGCGCTCTTCCGAGCAGCTGTGTTTGCGTAACGGGAACGGCAAGCAATGATTCCACAAGCTGAATATTTGCTCCGCGGCCGAGAAGATCGGCGCTTACGGAAAGCAGAGATTGTGACCTGTTTTGCGTAAGATTTTTTGTTTCTGACAGCAGAGAGGCCAGGAGCAGTGTAACAACCTCGGCGGCATTTAACGACTCCGGGAATGCGGCGAGGAGCGCGTGGTAGGCCTCAAGCGCCGCCGGCTCTGATGCGCCGAGGAGATAAATATGATCCTCTGTTGGCAGGGTGAATTGAGAAAGATGGCGCTGCGGCAAACGCTCCTCACGCGCAAACGCGATAACGATGTCTGGTTCGGGAAGCAGCGGGGTGATCGCAATATGTTCTCTGCGCAGAGGCTCGCGTGACGGAGTGATGACAATAGAGACGGCTGCGTCGGTTTCGTCGTAGTGAATGGATTCAATGGGGCAGTCTGTTTTTGCTATGGAAAGCAGGGTTTTCGGGAGCTCTGAAGCCAACGGCGGGGCAAGAAGGGTTGACCATTTTTGCATCTGTTGCGTATTGGGCGGAGGAAGCGTGATGACCGCACCTGCGTGCTGTTGCAAGGCGCTGCGCAATGCTTCGCGGCTTAAAAACAAAGCGTCATCGGGATGCTCTTCGAGCAGAAGAGCAAACAGGCGCGCTTCACGAAAAGGTGTAATATCATGCACTGCACGCTGCATGACCCATTCCTAGCATGGGGGTGGAGGGAAGGCAATGAATAAACGCACCGCAAGCGGTGCGGCATTTTCGCGGCGCTTGTGGTAAGGGTGACTGTTGTTGTGTACCGCAGGGTCGGGCATGGGTCGGGTCAGGTGGTATAATATACGCATATGGTGAAAGAGGCTCGCGGGCGGCGGATTGTTGTACGGGGAAGGATTGCGATGCGCAAATTAGGAAGCGACGTTGCGCGCTATGTAAACGAGGGCGGTGTGCGTGCCCGCCGCGCTCTCGTTGTGGGGCTTTTCGGGGACTTGGGGAGCGGCAAGACAACTTTTGCGCAGGGGTTTGCAAAAGAGCTTGGCGTACGCGAGCGCGTTACCAGCCCGACCTTTATTTTGATGCGCGTATTTTTGCTCCCGCAGGAGGCGGCATTCCGCCGGTTTATCCATATTGATGCGTACCGCATACAAGACGCGCGCGAGGTTACGGCGCTCGGGTGGGAAACGCTCGCCACGGATCCGGAGACGGTCATACTTATTGAATGGGCGGAGCGCGTTGAGGCATTGTTGCCTAATGAGTGCCTGCGCGTTATGTTTCGGCACAGGGGAGAAAAGGAGCGGGAGGTGACAATAGAAAACAATAACCAATAACCAAGATACAATAACCAAACAATAACCAATAATCAATCATCAATAACCAGACAAATAACAATTTCCAAACACCAATAACCAAACGAAGAATATGCACGAATTTGATTTGGAAAAGAGAACAACGGAGTTTGCAAAGAATGCGGTACGCTTCTGCAGACTACTGCCGCGAGACTCAATCAACAGCCGTCTTGCCGGACAGCTCGTCGGCTCCGCCGGCTCAATAGGAGCAAATTATCGAGAGGCAAATGACGCGTTGGGGAAGAAGGATTTTACCCATCGGCTAAAAATTGCGCGCAAAGAAGCAAAAGAAACCACACACTGGCTGGAGCTTGTCGCAGAGGCAAACCCCGAGTTTACTGCACATGCAGCAACATTGCGCAAAGAATTGGTTATTGAAATTTGTTTGGTTATTGTATCTTGGTTATTGGGTATTTTTTTATTATTATTTGATTTTTGTGATAAAAAAACACATCAAACCAGAACAGCAAAAAATGCTTGTGTTGCTTGACGCGCATGCGATTTTGCATCGCGCTTTCCACGCGCTTCCGGCGTTTACTTCCGCTTCCGGCGAGCCGACCGGGGCAGTGTACGGGTTCGTGAGCATGCTGATTAAAATTATTCGGGAGCTTAAGCCGGAATACCTTGCCGCATGTTACGACCTGCCCGAGCCGACTTTCCGGCACGCCGCCTACGAGCAATACAAAGCGACACGTCCCGCCATGGACAGCGATTTGGTTGGGCAGATTGCGCGGTCCCGCGAGGTGCTTTCCGCATTCGGGATACCGATGTATGAAGCCCCCGGCTTTGAAGCCGACGATATTCTGGGTACTGTCGTTGCCCAGAACAAGGCGCATAAGAACTTGCGCATCGTTATTGCCTCCGGAGATTTGGACACGTTACAGCTCGTTTCCGGAGAGCGGGTAAGCGTCTATATGCTGCGCAAGGGCATTCAAGATACCCTGCTCTACGATGAAAGGGCGGTGCGCGAACGCTTCGGATTTGCCCCTGCCGCACTTCCCGACTTTAAGGGACTGAAGGGCGACCCTTCGGATAATATTATCGGCGTGCCCGGTATTGGCGACAAAACAGCAACGACCTTAATCGCTCATTTTGGTTCTCTTGAGAGGATATACAAGGAAATTAGGAAGGGAGCGGCAATGCTTGAAAAAGCCGGTATAAGCAAACGGATTGTCCGCATACTTTCTGAGCACGAAGAAGATGCGTATTTCAGCAGGGAGCTCGCGACGATACGTACCGACGCACCGGTGCGATTTGAGCTTTCGCAATCTGTCTGGAAGGGGGCTGAAAACCGCGCGCGAGTTGAGGCAATTTTTGACCAGCTGAATTTTCGGAATATGCTGCAGCGCGTAGAATTTCGGAAACCGGAATCCGATAATACTTCCCGCGCGCAGGAAGAGGAGGGGTCGGCAGGAATAGATATCGTTCGCGCGGATCAGGGCGGTGTCGCTCTGTTGGAAAAGGACGCCTCGCGGCTCTGGTTTGTTGACGAGGGCGATACGCAGGTTGTGGGAGCGATTACCGAAAAGAGCAACGGAAAAGCAGTGGCAGTGCTTTTTGATAGAGAGACGCTTTCTGATTTCCGCGATGTGTTGGAACGGTTATTGTTAAAACCGGAGCAAAACTTTGCGTTCGGGGCAAAGCGGCTGTATCAGGTGTTTTGGACGTGTAAAATTTCTCCTGCTTTTTTTGCCGACCTTTGGATTGCGGGCTGGCTTATTGGTTCGGGTGTTTCTTCGCAAGAAGCGGTGTTGCGCGCGCTGTTTCCCGAGCAATCGGAACTGTTTGGAACAGTTCCGATTGCTCGGCGCATGGCGATACTTTTTACGCGCCGTGACGAAGTGTTCGCGTCGCTTCGCGCACAAGAACTGGAGCGCGTGTTTTTTGATATTGAAATGCCGTTAATTCCGGTCCTGGCTGCCATGGAGAGACACGGGATATTGCTGGATGTTCCCTATCTGAACAAGCTTGCAAAAAAACATCGCCAAGAACTCTCTTTGATTTCGCAAAAAATACAGAAGCTCGCCGGCGCCTCGTTTAACATCAACTCGCCGCAACAATTAGGCGCGGTACTCTTTGAGACACTGGAGCTTTCCGGAAAAGGAAGGAAGACAAAGGGGGGAGCGCGCTCAACGCGATTTTCCGAGCTCGCAAAGCTCAAAGACCAGCACGCTATCGTCCCGCTTATTTTGCGCCACCGGGAGCTTTCCAAGTTGATGAGCACCTACATTGAAAAACTGCCGGGGCTGGCGGAGAAAGACGGGAGGATTCATACCGAGTTTCAGCAGACGGGTACAGTAACCGGGCGGCTCTCTTCCACCGACCCCAATCTGCAAAACATTCCCATTCGGACTGCCGAGGGAAATGAAATTCGCAACGCATTTTACGCGCCGGAGGGATGGTGTCTGCTCGCTTGTGACTATTCGCAGATAGAATTGCGTATCGCGGCGCTGCTAAGCGGGGACCACACAATGCGCGCGGCTTTTGTGGAAGGAAAAGACATCCATACGGCTACCGCCGCACTGGTCTTTTCCGTTGCGGAAAGTGCGGTTACCTATGAGATGCGTCGCCGCGCAAAAATCATCAATTTCGGGATTCTTTACGGCATGGGGGCAAATGCTCTTGCGGCAAATCTTGGCGTCCCCCGACAAGAAGCCGCACTCTTTATTGAGGAATATTTTAATAAGTTTGCTGGTGTGAAAAAGTTTGTTGAGGAAACGAAAGCGCGCGCGCGAAAAGACGGTTTTGTGCAAACGCTTTTTGGCCGGAAGAGGTATCTGCCCGAAATCCACTCTCCTTTAATCATGCGCGCCCGGGAAGCCGAGCGCATGGCGATAAATATGCCCGTACAAGGAACCGCCGCCGATATTATAAAAATAGCCATGTCGCGCATCCACCACTCTCTTGAGAAAGAGTGGAAAAACCGCGCCGCGCTGTTGCTGCAAATTCACGATGAATTGTTGTTAGAAGTGCGCGTTGATATACTGGATGAAGTGGCGTCGCGCGTTGCCGCTTTGATGAAGGATGTGCATGTCGGGGAAGTGCCGTTTGCCGTGACGGTAAAGCAGGGGAAGCGATGGGGCTCATTGGAAAAAAAGGATGACACGGCGAGAACAGAGAAAACATAGGCGCAACGGCAGACAAACGGTTTTAATTACGAAGTTCCCCTGCCGCAGC
>JACPCQ010000042.1 GCA_016179715.1 Parcubacteria group bacterium | reverse complement strand
GCCTGCCCGCCGACCTGCCCGCAAAATCCGCCAGCTGGCGGAGTAGGCGGGAGCCCTCGCCTTGCCAAAGCTTCCGGTGAAGCGCAGGTCGGCGTAGGCGGGATCATTGATTATTGCGTGATATATGCGTATCGAAGAACAACAACTCAAAACATTTTTACTTGATGCTCGTCTTGCCGGGAAAGAGGATGTTGATGCGGCCGAGAAGCAGGCGGCTGAAAAAGGATCCTCGCTGGGGGATGTGCTTGTAAAAGCGGGGAAGATTTCAGCGGAAGATCTCTCGCGCGTGAAGGCTTACATTCTCGGTATTCCGTTTGTCAGCTTGGAGCACGAAACCGTGGCGCCGGAGATTTTGCAGATTATACCGGAGCCGATTGCGCGCAAACACAATATTGTGGCGTACCGGAAAGACGGCATGATGCTTGAGGTTGCCATGCTGGACCCGGGCGACCTGGAAACGATCGCGTTCGTACGCAAAAAGTCAAACCTTAAAATACAGCCGCGCCTCACAACTCCTCGGTCTATCCGGCACCTGCTTGATCAGTATCACAAAAATCTTCAGGCGGAATTCGGGGACATCATTAAAAAAGAAGTCGCTTCAATCATCTCCGAAGATGGTACGCTTGCACTTACGCAAGCAAAAGAAGAGACGGCTGACGCAAGCGAGGCAGATCTTCAGAAGCTTGCCGAGGACCTGCCGGTGGTGCGCATTATGGAGACGCTTATCAGTCATGCCGTTGTCCAGCGCGCCTCTGATATTCACATTGAGCCGACCGAAGAGGAGGTTGTTGTGCGCTATCGCATTGACGGTATTTTGCATGATGCGATGACGCTTCCCAAACATATTGCTCCGGCGATTGTTGCGCGCGTGAAAGTACTGGCCGCGCTGAAGCTGGACGAGCATCGGCTGCCGCAGGATGGCCGCTTTAAGATCAAGGAGGAAGGGAATGGCGTTTCGCTGCGCGTGTCCGTTCTGCCGGTCTATGACGGCGAAAAGGTTGTCATTCGCTTGTTGCGGGAGCAGTCCAAAGGGCACTCTTTTGAATCACTCGGACTTTTGGGAGAGGCGGCGGAAAAAATGCACCGCGCGCTCAAACAGACCGTCGGCATGGTACTTATTACCGGCCCGACCGGTTCGGGAAAAACGACGACATTGTATACAATGATGGATCTTTTAAACGCGCCGGAAGTAAATATTTCCACCATTGAAGACCCGATTGAGTACCGTATTCCGCGAGTAAACCAGACACAGGTGCGTCCGGAGATCGGACTCTCGTTTGCGAACGGACTGCGTTCACTTGTACGCCAAGACCCCGATATTATCATGGTGGGCGAGATTCGCGACGGGGAAACGGCAAAACTTGCCGTAAACGCGGCGTTGACCGGCCACCTGGTGCTTTCTACACTGCACACAAACTCGGCATCCGGCGCCTTGCCACGTCTCCTGGATTTGGGAGCAGAGCCGTTTCTTATCGTCTCAACGGTTTCGGTCATTGCGGCACAGCGGCTGGTACGCAGACTTTGTGCAGGAAAAAAACCGTTCACCCTTTCTCAAGAACAACATATAGAACTTGCAGAAGAGGTGGATATGGATCAGATGCTCGCATTGCTGCGCTCCTCGCGCGTTATCGCATCCGGCGCGACATGGAAAGATGTGACATTTTATGAACCGGTTCCATCAGAAGACTGCCCGGACGGGTACCAAGAGCGCGTCGGCATTTTTGAAGTACTGCCGCTCTCCGAGGCGGTAAAGACACTTGTTACGCGCGGGGCAAGCGCGGAAGATATTGAAAAGCAGGCTAAAGAAGAGGGGATGATAACCATGCTGGAAGACGGCATTATGAAAGCGGCGCAGGGCGTCACTTCTTTGTCGGAGGTGCTCCGCGTTGTTCGGGAATAAAGTGAGGAATGTGGCAATCTTCTATTACAAAGCAAAAAACAGTTCCGGAAAAACCATTGAGGGCCGTATTGAAGCGCATGATCACTTCGCGGTTGCGCAACAATTGCGCGCCGAGGGTTACATGCTGCTCGCGTATAAAGAGCAGAAACGCGCAACGGTCGGATCCTGGGCACGTCATCTGTTATTTGGCCATGTTTCGTCGGGGGAAAAAATGCTTTTTGCGCGTAATCTTGCAGTCATGGTTGCTTCCGGGCTCCCGCTTCCGCGCGCGCTTGATGTGCTGGTAAGGCAAACTCATAGCCGCGCGTTGCGCAATGCGACTGTTGCGCTGAAGGAGATGGTGCAAAAAGGCCAGCCGTTAAATGCAGGCATGAAAGCATATCCAAAAATATTCTCTTCGTTTTTTTGCCACATGGTTGCGGCCGGTGAGGAAAGCGGGAAGCTGGAAGGATCGCTTAAACTTATTGCGGAACAGCTTGAGCGCAAGCACGAACTGTACCAAAAGGTGCGCGGAGCGCTTATATACCCTGCCATCGTTGTCTTGGCTATGGTCGGTATCGGTATTTTCATGCTTATGGCCATTGTGCCTTCTATTGTTTCTTCTTTCGCCGACTTCGCCGTAGATCTTCCGCTAAGCACCCGTATCATTGTTGCGCTGTCGGACTCATTGATCGCACACAGCTTCGTTATCCTTTTTGTTTTGTTTCTGCTCGCGCTCCTTACGGCGTGGTACGTGCGCCAGCCGAGAGGAAAAAAAATGGTTGACCGGATATTGCTCTCCCTTCCCGCCATCGGCGACATTGTACGCAAGGCAAATACCGCGCGTATGGCGCGCACGCTAAGCTCTCTTTTGCGCTCCGGCGTTACGGTAACGCGCGCATTTGAAGTGACTGCGGGGGTGCTGGGCAACGTGTATTTTCGGGATGCGCTCAAAAACGCGAGCGTGCTTGTTGGGCGCGGAGACCGCATCGCTTCCGCATTCCTGACGCAGGGGCGGATTTTTCCTCCGTTGGTTGGCGAGATGGTAGAGGTCGGAGAAGAGACGGGGCGGCTTAATGATATGTTGCTTGATCTTGCGGAATTTTTTGAGGGAGAAGTTTCCGCCTATACCAAGAACCTTTCCACGATCATTGAACCCGTACTTATGATTGCCGTGGGTGCCACGGTCGCGTTTTTTGCGGTTTCAATGATTCAGCCGATGTATAGTATCACAAGCGGCCTATGAACATACGCGCGCCCCTTGGTTTTTCATTGCTTGAAATAGTGGTTGCGCTGGGTATTCTTTCCCTGCTCGCGGGGTTGGGCGCAAACGCGTTTTTTTCTGCGCGCGCAAAACAAGATTTGAACCACGCAACAAGCGAGATTACCGCGCTCTTGCGGGAAGCGCGTTCCCGCACGCTTGCTTCAGAAGACGGGATGCCTTTCGGGGTGTTTTTTCTTGCCGACCGAGCGATACTTTTTCGCGGGCAGGCGTATTCAGAGGGCGAGTCCGCGGAGAAGACGGTACAGATGCCGCCCCGAATAGAAATTGCCGCGATCAACCTCTCCGGTAATAAAACGGTGTTTGAACGGCTTTTGGGCAACGCGGTTCCTGCGGGGGATGTAACCGTACGGCTTCGCGGGGATGCGGGCGTTTCGCGCGTCGTTGTTATTAATGCCGACGGACTTGTGTATGTAGAGTAGTGCGCGCGTACAAAAACGCAAGACAGCACTGCGATATATACGCCGTGCAGGGTTTACCCCATTAGAAATTGAACACGGATTCTCCTCTTTCATTAATCAAAGCCGCAAAGGCGGCCTCAGTTTATGAAGAATCTTATACACAAACCGCGCGGTGTATTTCTCACGGGGTTCGGACTTCTTGAACTCGTTATTGTTATTGGCGTGGTGAGTGTGAGCATGTTTGCTCTGCTTGGCGCGGGACAGGTTGCGCATCGCGCGGTGGGGGAGGCAAGCCGGCGGCAACAAGCGGTGTTTTTGCTTGAAGAAGGAATGGAAGCACTTCGTTTGCTGCGGGATGACGCATGGTCCAATATCTCCGGATTAAATACGGGCCAGTCCTATGCGCTTTCGTTTATCGGAGGGACGTGGGAGGCAACAACAGCGCCGCAGTATGTAGAAGGGCTTTTCGAACGTACATTTATGTTGCGGGAGGTGTTTCGGGACACCGGCGACAACATTGCAACCGGCGGAACGCTTGACCCCGAGACGCGCCATGCAGAAGTGCGTGTATCGTGGTCCTCGCGCGGCGCAACCAGCACCATCATGGGAACGTCCTGGATTACAAACCTGTTTTTGGAGTAACAAAAGCGTTTATGAACATATCCGTGCGTGAGGCGCAAAAATCTGTTGAAGGAACCACTCTACTGGAAACCGTTTTTTACGTTGCCGTGCTTGCGGGTTTGTTGCTGTTTTTGGTAAACACCTTGCTGGTGTTCTCTGCCGCCTTAGGGCAGGCAAAGCGCGTGCGGCGTGTGACGTTTGATGCGGAGACCGCCTTGGAGCGTTTCGTTCGCGAAAGTCGGCTTGCTTTCGCCGTACGGAGCGCAAGCATGCTGGACATTCCTTCTTCCGTGCTCGCGCTTGACACGGTGGTAAGCGCTACCGACCCCGCGGTTACTACAAAGATTTTTTCTGTTTCCGGGGGGCGCTTGACGCTGCAAGAAGGCGGCGGCGCGCACGTCGCGCTGACCTCTCCCGATGTTACGGTCAGCGAGTTTACCGTATCTAAAATTACCGCCGTGCATTCCGAAGGCGTTCGGGTGCGTCTGACTCTGGAAACCCGAGCGGGCGACATGATTATCGAGCGGACATTTTTGCACACCGCGGCGCTGCGCGGGAGCTACCACTAGAGTATGCCGCAAAAACAAACGCCCCGCCCAAACTCTATGACAGCATTCCGTTTTCGTTGCGAGGTGATGCTGCGGCGTGTTTCGTTTATGAAAAATAGCGCGCAGAAAACATACGAAGCATTTCCGGTGCGTTTTCTTGAGAGTCGCGCCCTTATCCCGCCGGGAAACGGCGGGCAAGCCGCACTCTTTGTCGTCGTGCTTTTTGTCGCATTAACGCTTGCGATGCTGGGCGGCTTCAGCGCGCTTGCTTCTTCCGAGCTTCGCGCCGCACGCTTTCTGGAGCGTTCCAAACAAAGTTATCTCTTTGCAGAGGGCGCGCTGGAAGACGCGGCATTCCGGTTGCGTTCCGGAAAGCAGACAACCCAGACGATTGTCTATGAAGAGAGCGCGTTGCGTGCGACGAGTACAATCACGGACATCGTAGATGGAAAATATATCACGGTGATTGGAATGCGGCTGCCTGCACAGCGAAGCATTGCTGCCGTACTTTCTTCCCCTGTTCCGACGGTGTTTAATTATGCATCGCAGGTTGGCGACTGGGGGCTTGAAATGTTTTCCAGCACCGTTATAAATGGCAATGTGTTTACGAATGGCAGCATCCTTGGGTTTAGCGGGTCACAGATCAACGGTAACGCTGCGGTGGTCGGCTCCATTTCCTCTCCTGCCCCGGTCGTGTCAGGGACGCGAAGTGAAGGCGTGGATGCGGTTGCGCTTCCCGCAATTGACACGGCATACTGGGAATCTCAAGCAAATATAAACAACAATCCCATTAACGGGGACGCACAGTATAACGGCGGGTTCCACACGCTGGGGCCGCGAAGAATAAACGGCAGTCTCTCACTCAATGCCGGCGCGCAGCTGACGGTAACCGGACCGCTCTACATCCAAGGAGATCTTTTGCTCGGCAGCAACGCGGTGATCGGGTTGGATGCGAGCTTTGCTTCAAGCAGTAAGACGGTGCTTGTTGAGGGTGCAATCAATTTTGAAGTAAATGCGCGCGCTTCGGCAACCGGAGCATCTCCGCGGGGCTACCTGGTGCTTATGAGCCTGCGCTCGGGGGACGCGATAGAGCTTAATGCCAACACCCAGGGAGAGGCGATTTTTTATGCGCCAAACGGCTGGGTGTCAATGAATTCTAACAGCAATGCAACCGCTCTTGCGGGTAAGGGCGTGCGGCTGAATGCGAACGCGCGGCTTAATTACGATCTTGGCCTGCTCAACGTTCCTTTAGAGCAGGGAACAACGACGGAGGTGTGGAATATCGGGCAATGGGGCGAAATATAATCACGCGCTTATGGTATGATGTGGGTATAGGCATGTGTTTATGAATTACTATCGTCGGACATTGTTGCGGAGATTTTTTCCTCTGCCGCGGTATCTTTCCCTTCCGGCATTTGGATTAGACATCTCCGATCACTCGGTAAAATTTGCGGAGCTTGTCTGGCGCAAGGGGGAGTTGCGCCTGGGCACGTTCGGAAAAGAAACGCTTGCGCCGGGTGTTATTGAGCGGGGGGAGATAAAACATAAGGAAAGTCTGGAAGCGACGCTTCGTTCTGTGCGCGAGCGCATGCGCGGACAGCGGTACGCAATCGTTTCTCTTCCCGAGGAGCGAGCGTATGTCAGCATCATGCAGCTGCCGGTCATGCGCGCGTCGGAAATTCCTGTTGCAATAGAAAGTCAACTTGAAGAATATGTACCCATTGCTCCGGACGCGGCGATTTTTGATTATGAGAAACTGCCGCCGGACCCGTTTGTGGATCACCATGTTGACATTGCTGTCTCGGTGTTTCCGCTTGGCCTTGCCGAGCTCTATCGCGATGTACTGCACGGAGCGGGGATTGTGCCGCTTGCATTTGAGATTGAAACGCATGCGCTTGCGCGCGCGGCGCTGCCGTTTGGGGAGCGCCGTGTTGCGCTGCTTGTGGACATCGGGAATGCGCGCACAAGCTTCGCCGTGGTAAAGGACGGGTTTGTGCGATTCAGCGCCACGGTTACGCTCGGCGGAAAAGATTTTGACGCGATTCTTTCCAAGTCGTTTGGCGTGGATGCCGCGGCCGCGCATGCGCTGAAAGAACGCGAAGGGGTTGCGTGGGTGAGCGGAAATTATAAAAATAAAGAGGTATTCAACGCGCTCTTGCCGATCATTTCCGCCATTAAGGATGAAGTCGCGCGACACATGACGTATTGGAATACGCAGCGAAAACATCACGAAGGAGAGAATGTGGGATTCGTCATGCTCTCCGGCGGCGGCGCGAACCTTTTTGGACTTGAGGAGTATCTTTCCTATCAGTTAAATCTTCCGGTACGGACGGCAAACCCCTGGACTAATATTGTTTCCTTTGACCGCCATGTTCCGGAACTGCATTCAAGCAGGGCCGTTGCGTTTACCTCCACGCTTGGGCTGGCATTACGCGGTGTAGAGCGCACATTATGACCGTAAATTTGCTCCCGATAGACGATAGGCGGCTTATAAATCGCGAACAACTGCGGCGCTCTATCTTGTTTGCGGGCGTGTTGTGCACAGCACTTCTTTTTGTCGGTACGGTTCTGCTCGCCCCCTCCTTCGTGTTATTGCGTGTTCAACAAGAAACACTGACGGAAGCCATTATGCGCATTCGAGCAACCGAGGCTATTGAGCGCTCCGATGCGATTGAACGCGAAATTGCAGCGCTCAATCGCGAGTTACAGCTTATTGAAACAAATGCGGCGCAACAGCTTTCGGTTTCTCCGTTATTGCACGGCATACTTTCGCATCTTCCGGGCGGGGTCTCGCTTCGTTCCGTGTTGTATCGGGAGAAAGAAGGACGCCCGGAAATAGAGATACAGGGCAGGGGGAAGGCGCGTAAAGACCTGCTTTTGTTTATTGATGGACTGCGCGCCGAGGAGCGGTTTGCCCGCGTTGCTTCTCCCGTCACGAACTTGCTTGCCGACCGTGATGTCGTGTTTTCGTTTATTATTGAGCTTGAAAAGATTTGACAAATGGATAAGAGATTTACACTGCGCATAATCCCGACTGTTGCGGTGACGTTTGCGCTTGTTTTTGCCGCACTCTTTCTTTTGGTGTCCGGCATTGTGTGGCTGGGACGAATAAAAGATGCGACACGCGCGCTTACAGACGAACACGCCGTAGTGCAACAGCGCGGTGAAAATCTTCGTACGCTTGAACGTCTGCGGGAGCAGATTGCTCCCGCGCGCGCCCGGATTGCCGCGCTCTCTGTGAATTCCGGGAATGTTGTAGCGCTGGTTGAGGCGCTTGAAACGGCGGCGAGAGATGCGGGGGTTGACTTGAGTATCAGGGATGCGCGACTTCCGGA
>JACPCQ010000041.1 GCA_016179715.1 Parcubacteria group bacterium | reverse complement strand
GCGATAAGTCATCACAAATGCGAACTTCGCGATCTCAAAAAGGGGCCGATAAAAATCAACGGCATCGGACTACAGCCGGACGGAAGGATGTTTGTTCCGCGCCCCTTCACGCGCAGGACACAGCATCTATTGCATCTCGTGCTTGAGAAAGGGAGATGGGAACTTCTGCTCCAGGTACAGGGACGCATGGCCCTGTTCCGTCAGCTTACCGATGTTCGGAATCCCAACAGGACAGAAAAGCATCTCCTTGAACAGTATGCGGCGCTACAACGCATACTACGCAAAGAGAAAATGCGCGCGCGGGAACAAAAAAAACGTGTAAGACAGTCCGGCAGACCCGAGTATCTGCATGTCTCCAGAAGTCCGATTGCCTGCTAGTACGCTCGTGCTATACTGTAAGCAGGCAGCGGCTGGCCAAAGTGGGCTTTGGGAAAGGAAGCGCCGCACTCCAAGTTCGCCGCTTTTGCTTTTTTGCAATCCGTGCTTCGCGCCTTGCGGGGCACTCGCCTCGCACCCCGCTCATCACTCATGTGGTGGGTGAGGACACGCCGGTTTCTGTTCCAGCAGAATCCGGATTCGTGTTCTCCATTATCGTCTCTGCTTTTCCCCTCTCGTACCCGCGACTCCACCGCGGTTCGTGGCTCAGCAGCGACCTCAGCAGGCCAGCACCACACCTTTCTCTTGCGAAGCATGGGGAACAAAAGAGCAAAAGCTTGGCGTCTTGGAAGGCAGCGCTTTGCGTCTTCCCAAGCCCGCTGAGCACTCATTGTTCCTTATTCGCCTCTTCGGCAAACGAGCCGGAACGTAACCCGTTCCGGCTCATCTCTTTTAACTTCCGTTCATCAACATTCCTTCTGGAAGTAACATATTTTTTCTGTTATATTACTGATAAGTGGGCCTTGCGAGGTTTGGCTCTTTTCGGAATCAAGATGAACACTGCTTTCGGGGGCTTCGTCTTTCAAGCCTGTCGCTCTTGCGGCAGGGAGAGACACGACCCGAGATTGTTGTCTTGGGGATGTGTTCTCATCTTCCGACGCTTCCTCTCTCATCATGCGACGGACTTGCATTCCTTGGCGCCCGTCTGAGGTTGAGAGAGATTGCCTGTCACAAGCGTCCTCAGCATGCATAGCGCCCCGCCCCCACTCTGTTGCTGCAGGAGCAGTGTGCTTCTCCAAAACCGCCAAACCCCGCTGAGCAATTATTAGTACCTTTTTGAGTTTCTCTCTCCGTGTCGTAAGCGCCGAATGGTCCCGTCCGTTCGGCGCTTTCTCTTTTCTCAAGTGTGTCTTTTCTCAAGTGTTTTCTTTTCTTTCTGCATATGCTACGTTTAATACAGCTGGTCAGGCGGGCTTTGAAACGAACTGTCTGTAAAGAGGATACTACCTTCGGGAGTGTTTCTTTACCCCTGTCGCACATGTGGCAGGGAGGGTTGCCGCTTGAGTTATTGACAATACCTCAAGCATCGGTGCCCCTTTGTTTGCCGCTTGACTCTCTGTTCCGGTTCGCGAACCGTCCTTTCGGTTTAACAGCTGCCGGTTTGAGGGCGAGCGCCTCAGCAGCCAGCATCCCGATCCCAGCTGGAGGAAAGGTGGGCAGACAGTTTTCAAAGGGCCTTCCGGGTCCCGTGTCGGAGCTGGAAAGTTTTCCCGCCGCTGTGTTCTTATTTTTATCCACATCCCCAAGGAATGGCGCCGCAACACTTCTGTTGCGGCGCGGCTTTTTTAGGTTTTTTAAGACATTTTTATGCACCTTGCATAATATTTTGCCGCACACACTTTTCTGCTACACTGAAAGCAGCGGGCCAGGCATACGGGTCTAGGCTCTTTTTGCTCAAGAATAGCGCTGCTTATGGGGGCAGTACATCTTGGACCTTGTCACTTGCGTGACAGGGAGGGGTACCGCTCCGAGCACCGTGCTCGTGATGTACACCCAACCACCGACGCTTCTCCTCTCTCAGGTGAAGCCGCGCTGCGCGCGGCTTCTGGATGGGAGAGAGCGCTGACTGCATGAAGCGTCCTCAGCGTTGCAACAGCGCCCCGCCCCCGCCTCCGATTTGCTGCGAAAGCGGCGTTATTCCCCGCGTTCAAAAACAGTCCGGACCCCGCTGAGCAATCATTGTACCTTTCAGTTTGTTCATTTTTGTTGCCCTCGCAACGCCGCACTTGCTCCTAAGTGCGGCGTTACTCTTTTGCGCTTCTCACAGAACTGCGGGGTTCCAAAATTCCATCTCCGAGCACAGAAGCACCCGGCGATGTACAGTTATAGACACCAGGGATTTTTATAGGCGATACAACACTTAACCAAAAAGTAAGGCCTGCGCAAGAATGCAGGCCTTAAAGTTTTCTGTCGCAGAAAGACGGCTACTCCGGATGCGGTATCGGCTCGTACCGCTTATTCCAGAACCGAAATCGGATCTCCGACTTGGACAATTCCGGTCGAGGTCGGCACAGCATAGATGCCGGCTGTATTCTCCCGCGCGGCAAGCGCGCGTATCAGCGCCCCGCCATCTTCTATACCGGTTTTCGGATTTACTGCCGGAATCTTGCAGCGCGTCGTGGGTTTTCTCACACGCACCTCCACGCTCTGCCGGCCATTTGTGCCGAAACGCAGCCGCTTCCATTGTGCTTCTATGCCGGGCGGCCCGTCGCATTTAACAACAACATTCGGCCGGAAGCGTGCTGTCTCGCAGTTCCGCATGCTGGATGCATCTTCCAGCGCTTTAAGCGTCGCGATACTGATAATATGCAGCGGGGCGGTATCTGCCAGCAGCACTTCTCCCTTGCTGTGGTTCTGCTCGCGCCGCCGAAATTCGGGCACGGAACGCACAAGCCTGCAATGCTGCCAGAGAAACTCTCGGAACCATCCGGACAATTCTGGCTCTGGCTCCACAACGGTACAGGTATCTCCCCATACCTGTACAGAGAACCAAGCCGCGCCGTCTTTCTCGCGCGGCAACCGTTCACGCGGCAGCGAGAGCGGCTCCATACCGGGAGCGCAAAGCACAAAAGCGCAACCGCCAAATCCGAAATCAACATCCACCAACGCGAGCCGCGGGAATTTGCGCTGCGTGATCGGGCACCCGGCAGTATCCACTACCATCCATTCGCGATCATGCGGCATGCCGGTGCGGTATACTTCGGTCGCTGTAAGCCGGACACCGCCACAGGATTTAACCGGGTAGGTCCACAATTCCGCTACATTCCGCACAGGTTCGTCCATGGGACATTTCCTCCTTTCTGTTACGCACATGCATGCGCAACGAGAACATGCGCATCTTCTTTAATGTCATGAAGCTCCCTGCGCTCACGCGCGGAGTATCTGGAGCTTCACCCCGCCAACGGCGGGGTTTATTAAATCCCCACCGCCTCATCCCCGTGCTTACGCACGGGGTATTCGGCGGGGATTTAATAATGCCTGATGGTGTTTTTGTTCTTACTCCGCAGACACTGCCGCTGGCCACAGCCGCTTTCCGTTTGCCGCAAAAACTGCGATAACGTCCGAAAGCGGAAATGAAAACGCTTCGTCACCATCAGCAATAAAACAATACAGCATTTCTTCTTCAGGATCCAACAGAAGTCGTGCGTGTACACAGGTCACCGTGTTGCCGTCGCACACAATGCCCGGAGGCGCATATAAACGCATTGCTCCATAGCAAGCCCGCAATATCACCGGGACAGTAAAAAACGATATCGGAGCACGCAACTCTATTGTCACAACACCAATGGAAGGCGGTCTTTGTGAGGATGCGAAAGACATGTCTTTTCTCCCCCTTGCCATTATATGTGAAAGAACGGCAGCGCCGTGCCCATACCGAACGTGCCGAACACATTCGGTGCGGGCTGGCAGAAACACATGAGTTATACTTCATTGCCATCCTAACGCAGGAGGGAGAAGAGTACAACGCATTGTTGCTGCCCCATGGGTAACCGCATGTCGATGAGAGACTGATTTCAGAACTTCTCCTCGTTTTTCTTAAAAACCTGAAGCATCTGTTTTATAAACTCCCCCTTCGCCGCAGTGTATGATTCGCGGTCATGCGGATACTTCCCGGCCAATTTTTGTTTCATTCGCATATACTCTTCAGCAACAGCCGGATTTTGTAGAAGATGGTCCCGAAATAAAATCATTTCTCTCACTTCGTCCGAACTCCCGTCTCCGATATGCACATAGACCATCCTGTCTTCTTCGGGCCCTTTTATAAAAAGCAGTCTGTCCTTTCTCTCCTCCTTCTTTTTATAATAACCCAGTTTTTCCATCAGACCCGCTCGTTTTCCTGTTTCGCCAAGCGATGTCACCAAAATAGCAATATCTATAATCGGCTTGGCAGAAATATTTGGAATTGCCGTGCTTCCTACATGCTGGATATCAAGAACCGTTTTACCCAACGCCTTAAGAAGGCGCTTTTTCTCGCTCTGAAATATATTATCCCACTCGGGATTATGCGGCATCAACGCGACTTTTCCGCGCTCAAGCCCGACAATATTTTTACGCACAATATTAATATCAGCATTCATTTTATCCTCTCTGTAGATATCCGCAACACTAAGTGTTGCAAGGAATTCACAGTAACGGGTTCAAAATATTTTTGTAGAAAGTTCCGGAGGTTCTACGACCTCTTCCACCATAAACTCCGCGCGGCCAAGCAATTGTCCGCGTTCGGTAATCACGTCAATGCGCCAGCGGACTGGAGTAATGTTTTGCTTAAGCGTAAAACCGCGATATCCTCCATCCCTGCCGCCAACAATGGGAAATGAAAACAAGTCCGTATTTATCCACTCGGTTTTCGTTTCATCATAATACGCCCAGCGATGCAAAATTTTTGTTTTTAAGTCCGTGGGCGCAAACACTGCGCTATAGGCATAAACCGCTTCCCCCCCTAAACGGTGAAACACCTCCGGCGGACGCGAAAAAAAGAACAACCATTTCTTTTGAGGCTCTTCCTGTACAACATACGTTTCTCCGCTTCGCGCAATCGAATGATACACACCAACCTCTTTCAGTGAAAGCGGAAGCGGCGGGATAAGATTGGTAAAATAAAGCGCGTTGAACGCAAGATAAACAAGCGCAACGCCTCCCCACGCATACACGCGCGCCTGCCGGAATCGCGCGGGCGCAGTATGGGAGAAGACAAACAACACAAACGCAATCGCAACAAAACTTGCAAGACCGCTTAACAAAAACACTCCCGCGCCCATTTGTCCCAGAAGCACCGGCAGAGCAAATATCGCGTAAGAAAAAAGCGCGACAAAAAAGATGCTTGCATGGAACGCGAGCTGCTGGTAGTGCTTGCGAAAAATCTCATTTCCCAAAAGCACCACGGCAAGAAAAGCCAAAAACGGCCAGCTTGCCGCAATTGAGGCGCTGCGGGAATAAAAAATAAAAAAGCCGCTGAAAATTCCGCCGAACGCAAACTGTAAAAAAAGCGGCGCGAAATCTGCAAGCCTTACCCAGACACCGCCCCGCGCGCGGTTAACCGCCCTCGTGTTAATAAGCACCATCCCGAAAGCGGCAACCGCGAGATACGAAAGGAGAATAAGATTATCAAGCCACAAATCAATGCGCGAGAGCGTCACATTGTCCCATACAAATCCCGAAACAAATGCAACCGGCGCAATGTAGCGCTCACGCGTTTCGTACCAGTGAAATGATTTATCCCACATCACGCCCAATGTTCGCATAACATAAAAAATAATAACATCTTTCTTAAAATTCCTAAAATCACAACAAAAAACACCCTACCAAACCTTCTTATTGCTTCCCAAGAGAATAATTCCCGCGCCTATGGGAATGAGAGAAAGCATTTGAAATATTGTGGGGGCGTTATGCAAAAATAACCAGGCAAAAAGAAGCGTGAATAAAGGACCAACACTCGAAAGCGCACCCGCCTTCGCGACATTGATTCTCAAAATGCCCTCTATCCAAAACACCTTTGAAAGACCAAGCAAAAGGAGACCGTTTATTATCAAGTAAAGAAACGCCTTGTTAAAACTGATTGCTAAGAAACTCCCACCCAACGCATACGCGACAAGAAAAACCACCGGAGCGCCGACACTGCTTCTGATAAACAAAATTGTCTCGCTGCTCACGGCCCCGCGCGCCCTTCTCTGGAAAAAATTTCCAACCGGCGCAATCGCTGCCCCCAACAAAATCATCATGTCCCCGGACCGAAACGCAGTAAAATTGGGGAAAAGCACAATAACCGCCCCCACAAGCATGAATAAAGCGCCGTAAATGTGCGCCGTCGGCATATAGTCCTTGCGCCAGATGTTAAAAAACAAAAAGCTAAAAAATATTTCCGACAAAGCAATAATACTCGCGTTCCCGGCACTCGTACTGCGTAAACCAAAAAAGAACAACAGATAATAGAGAATCCCGATAATGCCCGTTGCCAGTAAAATATCTTTTAACGCACTCGTGTTTTTAAACTCCTTCCATTTTTTCTTCACCGCCAAAATAATGCCGAAAAACACTGCGGCAAAAAGCGTACTCCACCCTAACGCAACAACGGGAGAAAAACTGCCCAAAGACAGCACTGTAATAACAGGAAACAGACTCCACAATAGCGCCTCGGAAAAAATAAAAATCTCGCCCTGTCTTTCTTGGCTTAAATCACCCACCTTGAGTCCCGTTATTGATTTCATAGATTTCCTGTTAAGAAATCCCTAAGAGCTTTTAAGTCCTTTTTATCGTTATTGTAGAAATAGCTTTTTATGCCAACCGATTGAGCGCTTTTTACCGCTTCTTTATCATGCTCAAAATAGATAACATCACTTTTATCCAAACCAAAATGTTCCAGCATTTTTTCGTAATATTGCGGGTCGGTTTTTTCGGGATTGTGCTTCAATGTAAAAACTTCGTAGGGCATGTTATCAAGGCCAAACGACTTATACTGCTCATCATCCGCCGATGTGAGAATAATTTTTCTCTCCGAAAGAGTCTCAAGCAAATCGTACATCTCCCGAAAAATCCCCTCGCCTTTTATAACAAACGTCCCCACCGCATCAACAAGAATTGTTTTCATGCGTATAAGAGTTTATCAATCTTTGCGCAAAAAAGATTATGCCGCCCACTCGGCTCATTTGCCACCACTGCTTACAACATTCTAATATTCTGCTCGCCTCGCCACTACTGCTTACAACATTCTAACATTCTACAGAATGTTAGAATGTCTTCAGGGCAGACTTGGGGCATGTCTCGCCGCAAACAACCGCGTTGGCAAACGCAAAAACATCGCACCTTAAAGTTGCACTTCCTTCATTTTCCTTACTGTTGTAGAGATGCAATTATGCGCGCTCTTCATCTTCTTCCTCATCCTCAAGCGCTCCCTTTACTTTTTCAAACTCGTTCTCAAGCGTTTTGAGCTGTTTTTTGCTCGCTTTTATCAACTCCGCGCCTTCTTTGACCTTCTCAAGCCCTGCTTCCACGTCCACCTCTTCCTGCTTTTCAAACCAGTCCGTGATCTCTTTTAATCTTTTCAGCGAGTGTTTGAGCGTGTGCTTTTCCGTCATAATTATTTTCGCATTGAATGTCTTTTTACCCCCTTGCCTGATGTGCCGCGGACAAGTGCCGTGGTTTACATTTCAGATTTTTTTCCCACGGTTGCCGTGATGGTACCGTCGGCCACCCGAACATCAAGCTCCTGCCCCGCCTTAACCTGCTCGACATGTTTGACGACCTTTCCGGCCGCATATGCAATACTGTATCCGAGTCTCAACTGGCGCACAGGGTCGGCTGCCGTAAGTCGCACTCTTGCATCATCTATTATTTTTCCTGTTTGTTCAAGCATGCGCCCGAACTGCTCGCGCAACGCCGCGGCGTAGGCAGCCCGGACATGGCGCGCGTCCCGAAGTGCGTAGCGTATCGCCGAAAGCTGTTGCCAAAGTTGCGCGCGCATCTGCGCAAACGCCGAGAGCACATCGCGAAAGCGGCGCATAATGTCCCCGGAGAATTGCTCCACGCGCCGCGCGCCCGCATCCAGCGCCATCCGATAGGCATATACCAGAACCGTCTCGCTCGCTTGTATTTCCTGCACAACTCTCTCCCACGGACGATTGAGCAATATCGCAA
>JACPCQ010000040.1 GCA_016179715.1 Parcubacteria group bacterium | reverse complement strand
TGTTTTCGGCCCCGTTTCCACCCGTTATTTAAGTTTGGCGCTCTTGCTGGGAATCTTTTTTGGAACGTATTCCTCAATTTTTATCGCAAGCCCCTTGCTTGTAAGCTGGAATCTGCGACGGGAGAAAAAACTTGCCGGCAATTGACAAAAATAGCATGATATGCTAGTACTAAAAATAGTTTAGGAATAGTACTTTCACACGGCTGCTTGCCTGCCCCGTAGTGAGCCTTACTCTACTACTGGGGCACAACCACTGCAGCTTTTAGGGAATAAAGAGCTTGTTTTCTAAAAGCTGCAATGTGGCAGCGAAATTCAAACCCAAAAGGAGGAACAGCCATGACCACGAAGCATGGAACCGCCTCTCTGGTGACTGGGAGCTATGTGGAGTTCCAGGCGGCTGTCCTGCGGGCACTGCCGCGCGATATCAATCCTGATGTCGCGCTTGGCTGGGCGCAAAACGGCGAGTCGCTCGCGCGAGTTCTCCGCGAGACGCTCACGCCGGACGGCAAACCCGCCGGCCTGTCCGCCGAAGCCTCGGCGAAGGTAGGCAACACCTACAACATTTCCGTGGACTACGGAAGGAGCGTGGAGGACGCGGTGAAGGCCGGTCGCTACGACTTGGCTAACCCCGACATCACCTCCCTCCACTTCCCGACCAAGCGGAAGGGAACAACGGCTGAAGTTGGGGTGGAGCTCATCCACTTCAGCAGAGTCATCTCAAACAACGAGGTGCTCTGCGAGCTCGACAGGATGGGATACCGTCCGGCCGAGTTTCACGAGCTTCTCGCCTTCGGCGAGAAGTACACGGAAGTCCAGCGCGAGTTCCTGATAGTCGCTCTTGGTTCCGTCTGGCAGAGCCGGAGCGGCCACCGCTTCGTTCTGTGCCTCAGCAGGGTCGGCTCGTGGCGCTGCCTGGGCATGGTCTGTATCGAGAACGACTTTGACGGGCTCTGCCAGTTCGCGGCCGTCCGCAAGGCGGCGTAGCGCAGTTCAGGGGATACCGATTTTTAGGTTTTTGTGTTTAATAGGTTTTTGTATATTTTCGTATGCATATTTTTTGCGCCAATTTTATGTTAGGGGTACCACATTTTAAACATATGTTCCATTTGTGGTACTACGCTATAACATATCTTAAGGATACACATGATAAGCCACGACGGGTTATAAATCAAAACTTTTCCGTAAGAATCTATCATTTTCCATTTTTATAACTTCCATGACTTGAATTTGATCTTTATCTGCGCCTAAAAATTTTCGCAGCAGTTCAATCTCTCTTGCGCAGGGGAAGGGATAAACCCACACACTCTTTTGTAGCGCGTGAAATCCGAGTTCTTTAAGCTTGTGCCGAAAAACGTTTCTGATAAAATTTGATTCCGTAGAGATATCAAAAACAACTACTCGCCATCTGCCATCCCACCGGTCTGGTCTTGGGATTGCGAGATCATTTATTTGATATTTCCCCGCCCACTTTTTTCCTTCTTCGGTGAGCAAAATCTCGATGTCGTGCCCGATCCTTCTTGTCTCCACAAATCCTCTTTTTCTCAAGTACGTTAAAGATCTCTTGGTGTTTTGGGGTTTCTGTTTTAATGCGCGTTTTCCTTCTTTTAGGAGAGCTGCAATAAAAGACGGAGAACTTGCGGCAATTGTTATTGTTCCGGCAATAAGGAGAAACTTTAAAATTTCTTTGGAATAATATTCTGTTTTCGTTCTTCTTGCTGATTTCATATCAAGGACTGGTTTCTCTAATAGGATTATAGTGGTTGAGTTGGGGGGTACCACATTTTGAACATATGTTCAAAATGTGGTATGGGCTGTTCTGACTGTTTTCGCTATTCTGTTTTCGCTATTCTGTTTGCGCTTATTCTATTTTCAGCTATTACTGTTGCTTGTCTGCGCTTGTTTTATGCTTTCCGTCCTCCTTTTTCTCGGCTTGAACGGTATGACCAAAACGAATTCCCCGCGTTGTTTTTCTGTGATGAGTTGTTTTTTTATATCGGCCGCACCGCCAAGGAGTATTTCCTCGTGAATTTTTGTCAATTCGCGCACAAGGACAATTTCTCTTTCTTTGCCCAACACCTGTTCTAGCGCGTCAAGTGTTTTTGTAATGCGATGCGGGGACTCGTAAAACACCACCGGCATATCAATGGCAGCGAGATGTTCAAAAAAAGTTTTCCGGCCTTTTTTGTGCGGCGGCCATCCAAGAAAGCAGAACTGATTTTGCATAATGCCTGCGACCGAAAGCGCGGCAGTGAGCGCGGATGGGCCCGGGATGGGCACGATGTTAATTTCTGGCACTTCCCGACGCAGATAATTGACGAGATGCGCACCCGGGTCGGCAATGCCGGGAGTGCCGGCGTCGGAAACAAGCGCGAGCTGTCTGCCGGGGCCCAACAGCGCCGCAATTTTCTGGTATGTGCGTTCGGGGGAGTGTTGGTGGTAAGAGATGAGTGGCTTTGAAATGTTGTAGTGTGCCAGCAACTTTCGCGTCACGCGCGTATCCTCGCAGAGAATGGCATCTGCTTCACGTAATGTTTCCAGAGCCCGCAGGGTGATGTCCTTCAGGTTTCCAATAGGAGTGGCAACAATGAAAAGCTTTGGGTTGGACATGCGCTATATGTTACTTGTTTTGTTCTGCGGCTTGTTGTTGAAATGCCCGAACATAAAAGCCGAGGGGCAAAGTTTTGCAAGCGGACAGATATTACAAAATGGTTTTTTTGCCGAGCATACGCTACGGCCGTGTTCTATAATAAAGTAAGTGAGTTGAAGCCACTCTTTTTTGGGGAAGAGTTGCATGAGATCTTCCTCTATTTTATTTGGGTCGGTCTTTTTTTTCTCTACTTTCTGCCTGTCCGCGTAGCGCGTGAGTCCAAGACGCCCCGCAATGCGCTGCACGTGCGTGTCCACCGCGATGCCTTCCACAACGCCGTAGGCGTTGCCGAGCGCGATGTTTGCGGTTTTTCGCGCGACCCCGGGCAGGCGCGTCGTCTCTTTCATGGTGCGCGGAAGACGCCCTCCAAAATCTTTTTGAATCATGCGCGCGGCAGCAATAATATGTTTTGCTTTTGCGCGGTAAAATCCAGTCTGCCGTATTTCTTTTTCAAAAACGCGCGGGTTTGCGGATGCGAAGTCATGCGCGGTCTTATATTTTTTAAAAAGCGTCGCGGTAACTTCATTGACCTTTTTGTCTGTTGATTGTGCCGAGAGCATGACGGCTGCGAGCATTTGCATGGGGGTGCGATAGGAGAGTGCAATGCGCGCTCGGGGGTAGGTTTTTTTGAGTATGCGCAAGACACGCGCGGCGCGTGTGCGTTTTGCGTGTGTGGATTCGCGGGGCAATGTTTTTTTACCGGATAACATAAGAGAGTGTTTGTAGTATATACTATAGTATATACTATTTTTTTGTTATGGCCGCGCGCGTTTCGGGGAGCGCAATAATGTATGTTGGCCAGTTCTTTGTTGTGAGCGTATCCGGCGCAACAGCGTCACTTAACAGAAAATTCCCGATACGCGTGCGGGTAAGCGAGATAAGGACCGCTCCGGTGCCGAGCGTCTTGCCTAAGTCACGCGCTATCGCGCGTATGTACGTTCCGCTTGCAACATGCAGGGTAAGCGCAAGAAGCGGATATTGATAACTGATAACTTCAATTTTGTATATGGTTATTTTGCGCGGGGCGAGGGCTGTGAAGTTTCCCTTGCGCGCGTGCTCGTAGGCTTTCTTCCCCTTTATCTTTATTGCGGAGAACTGTGGGGGAGTTTGTTCTATCGTGCCGCGGAATTGTTTGAGCGCTTCCGCAACGGCATCAAACGCTGGAGATTGTTGCACCGGAATCGCGCACAACGTGCCCGCAATATCGTGCGTGTCGCTTTCTACGCCCAGACGCAACAATGCATCATAACTTTTTGGAAGGCCGATAAATTCTTCGGCGCGCTTGGTGGCATCTCCAACAAGCAAAACCAACAGCCCTTGCGCAAAGGGGTCAAGCGTGCCCGCATGCCCTATCTGCCGGATGCCTGATATCGCGCGCAGACGGTCTACCATATCATGCGACGTGGGCCCCGCAGGCTTGTTGAGCAGGAGAATGCCCTCTTGCCGCCCTGTCACTTGCTCAAGCGATTTTTGAATCATAAGAACATTCTATGAGATTTTTATGGTATAAGCGAGTGTTTGCCGACAAGCGTTTCTTAACGGTTAGTTGACAAATTTTTTACCTTACGCTACCCTGGAAATAATTACATATCGGCCGCAGACAGGGGGCGCTCCAAAAGCGCAAAAGGTAAAGCGAAAAGCGCAAAACAGGAGAGAAGTCCTCCCGAGGCAGTACAGCTTAAAATCACAAGCTGTAGTAAGGGAAAATTTCCCCTTACGTCTGCGGCCGCCAACGAGCGGCTTTTCGTTTTACACTTTTCGTTTGCAACATGGCGATTTCACGAACAAAAAAAGAAGAGATTGTGCGCCGGTTGCGCGAATGTTTTACACAGAGCCATATTGTGGCGTTTGTACGATTTGGGGGGCTTGGTGTTGCCGCAGTAAGCGCGCTTCGCAGAAAACTGCGCGATGCGGGCGCGGAATATATTGTTGCAAAGAAAACGCTTGCAAGACGCGCGATGAGTGAAATGCGCTATGCCGGGGAGCAACCGCAACTTGAAGGAGAAATTGCATTTGTTTTCGGATACGAAGATATTGTTGCTCCGGTACGAGAGACATACGCCGCCGAGAAAGCGCACAAACAACTTGTCACGCTTCTCGGCGGCGTCTACGAGAGAGCGTATCGCGGGCAAGAGGCCATGCGTACGCTTGCGACAACTCCTCCGCGCGAGGTGCTGCTCGGACAGATTGTCGGGCTTTCTGCCTCCCCGATACGCGGAACGATAAACGTATTAAGCGAGGTGTTACGCAACACGGTGCGAACGCTTGCGGCAGTTGCGCAGTCAAAATCATAATGTCAATTACGAAGGTCGAACAAGTTTAACCATTTTATTTATCATTAAGGCAAGAATATGAATACCGAAATAACACAGGAAGGAACAGCGAATACTGTTCCGGAAAAATTCGCAAAGATTGTTGAGCAAATTGAGACAATGAACGTGTTGGATCTCTCGGAGCTTGTTAAAGTGCTTGAGAAAAAATTTGGCGTGAGCGCCTCTGCAATGGCGGTAGCAGCTGCTCCTGCAGTGGGGGCTGCAGGCGGGGAGAGCGGCGGAGAGGAAAAGTCCGCGTTTACCGTGGAGCTGCAGAATGCGGGCAGTCAAAAAATTCAGGTTATCAAGGTTGTGCGCGAAGCGCTTGGACTCGGGCTGAAAGAAGCGAAAAATTTAGTGGACGCCGCCCCAAAGGCAGTAAAAGAGGGCGTGACAAAGGCAGAGGCACAGGAATTGAAAAAGAAGCTGGAAGAGGTTGGGGCAACCGTTGAGCTGAAGTAACACTTTTTGACAGGATTTCTGTAAAACATCCCTCGACAGCTAGCCGTCCGGGGGTGTTTTGAGTTGTCCGGGGAATCTGCTACCATGGACGTACCCTTTTTAAGAGTATGGTGATACGTATGCCACAGATTCTGGAAAAACTTTTTGGTTCCACTTATCGCCCGAAGTGTATCCGACTCTTTTTGCTTAACCCGGAACGGATATTTTCTTTTCGGGACGTAGCTCACCGGACAAAAGTGCGCGGTGCCGCTCTGCGCCGCGAGCTTGCGGCGCTACAATCCGCCGCGCTGGTCAAGCGCGGAGTAAAAATAGAGGAAACAGCAAAAACGGGAGCAGGGAAAAAAAATAATCTGCGGCGCAAACGTATTGAAGGCTGGATGCTTGATAGGTCTTTTCCACTTTTTGCGGAGCTGAAGCTATTGATGCTAAATGCAGCACCCGTTTCAAAGCCGTCGCTGCTGCGGAGAATCAGACGCTTGGGCAGAATAAAGCTGGTGACGCTTGGCGGTATTTTTTTGCAGGAAGATACGCGCCTTGACCTTTTGGTAGTGGGAGACGGCATAAAGAAGGGCACGTTTGAACGGCTCATGCGGGATGTGGAAGCAGAAGTGGGGAAAGAGCTGGTTTATGCGTGTTTGTCCACGGAAGAGTTCACCTATCGTCTGGGGATGTATGACCGTTTTGTGCGAGATGTTCTTGAAGCGCCGCATGAGCACTTATTAAATAAGTTGGGAGTATAGGGCTGGGACAGCGAGGCAAGCAGACAGGCAGCAGGCGGGGAACGCCCATTTTTCCCCCGCTTTAGATATAAACAATGAGCCCATAGCTCAGTGGTAGAGCGTTCGCTTCACACGCGAAAGGCCGATGGTTCAAATCCATCTGGGCTCACCGAGTTTATCAATTAAAAAGGAAACCACCATCTGACTAACAGGGCAGGAACGAGAGGCCGCAGGTTCAATCCTTGTATCGCGCACCCTTCAATTTTGGGCGGGGAATGGAGCACAGTAGTAAAATTTCTCGGGGGACTTCTCCTTTCGGTCTGAGGGGGGACATGGAGTTTATCCACAGGGGAGTTGTCATGCTGTCAATGTTGTCGTGTTATAATTCAAACAAGGAAAAGTAAGGAATTTTTCTGACAGGAGATCACAAAGGTCGATCTTCTTTCATGGCGATTAAAGGTCTTTTTATTCATTAATATCTTTTAATAACCTTTTTTAAGGTAAGAGTGGAATTATGTTATTGCAAACATGGGGCGATGTCCTTGTGGCGCAATTCCAGCAGATCGGAGGGGGTATCATCGGCTTCATACCGAAGCTCGTGGTGTCGCTGGTAATCTTTCTGGTCGGCTGGGCGCTCGCGGTGATTATCGGCCGCGCGGTGGAGCAGATTATACGCGCGCTCAAGGTGGACTCGGCACTGCAAGGATTGGGGTTTGAAAATGTGTTGCGCCGCGGCGGGTTTAAGCTCGACTCCGGCGGATTCATCGGAGGGCTCGTGCGCTGGTTTTTTATCGTAGTCTTTTTAGTGGCTGCGATAGACGTTCTCGGACTTCCGCAGGTGAACCTCTTTCTTCGCGAAACGGTATTGCTCTACATTCCGAACGTTGTTGTTGCGGCGCTCATTTTGGTAGTGGCTGCAGTACTTGCTGAAGCGGTGCAAAAACTTATCAGGGGATCGGCTAAGGCTGCGGGAATGCCGTCAGCTGCCTTTTTGGGCGGGGTCGCTCGCTGGGCTATCTGGGTGTTCGCTATTCTTGCGGCGCTCTTTCAGCTGGGCATTGCGGGTCCGTTTGTACAGACGATATTCACCGGCTTTATTGCTATGCTAACGATCGCGGGTGGTCTGGCGTTTGGGCTTGGCGGACGCGATGCGGCGGCAAAATATATTGACCGTTTGCGCTCGGATATTTCGCGATAGCTGCGCATCTCCAATTTGCCTAGCCAGATTAAAGTCAACCCCACCTTGGTTGACTTTAATTATTTATCGTGCTACACTGTTTTTCAGTTACAAATGTTCCCAGAGTCTTCTCGTATTTGGGGAGGTAATCATGGAAGAAAGACACGAGATCCAAGAACAGGAGTCCGAAGAGCGGGGTGAGAGAGAGAAAGTACTTTGGTCACTTTCTCATGCGCCGAGAATGACAATGGTATACTCTGGGGTTGGAAAGCAGAAATCCTGGAGATGTTCCAATCATTCCTGCAGGAAGCGCTTCAAGCCGGATCAGGAAATTATTGTGGTTCGGACTTTTCGCAGCCGAAAACCACAGGATCCCTCAGACCGCTCCTATCGGTATTGCTCCGAGGCGTGTCGTTTAATTCGGGAGAGTTTGTTGCAACAGGAATTGGGACTCTTTGACACACCGCCGGAGGAATATTCCGCCCGTACCGACCACGTTTCTTCGGATGAGTGTGATTTCGGGATCGGTACTGATCAACAGGAGCAACCGGAGGATTCTTTTTAATGGTGTAGCGTCCTTGCTCTCTGCGCTATGCTGGTCGTTGAACCCCCGTCTGCCTTAAGTGCGGCGGGGGTCTTTTTTGTCTTGTGTGAGGAACTGGCAACCTTATCTGTGGAGTATAAAAGTTGTTTGTGTTCCATATAAATACAGCTGGGCAGTGGATAACCTGTGCAGAATAGGTCTTATGTGGTGTTGACATGAAAGAGCGGCGGGTATAGCATGAGAAGTATGAAAAAAGACGCGCAAAGACAGTTCCAACGAAGTGGGTAAGGGGCTTTCTTTTCATGTGTGCCAACCCCGCTTCGCAAGAGGCGGATTTTTGTTTGCAGTCAGCGCCGGAGGGCATGAAGGTTCTGCCATTCGACGCTGGATGCAACACGGAGAGTAGCTTGAAAAGTGAATAGTACACAACCTTACCGTGCCTCACTGCGTTCGGCAGGAACTCAAATGCAAAATTAAAAAATCAACCTGCCTGCCGGCAGGCAGGAGTGCAAAATTTCGGTGTCGCTTCGCGATATTTATAAAAATTCGCCGCAGGCGAACACAGTAATTTTGACTTTTGCATTTTACATTTTGATTTTGAGCGAGTGCCGAGCATAGCGAGGTGCGGTAGGGTGGGGTAAATAAATTTTCTAGCAGGGTAATAAGAGCATGTGGTGGATGCCTTGACTTCGAAAGGCGATGAAGGACGTGGCGTGCCTGCGATAAGCCTCGGTGAGGTGGCGAGCAACCGTTGACCCGGGGATGTCCGAATGGGGAAACCCCGTGCTGCAAACCAGCACGAGTGCTGCTCTGCAGCAAGTTCGAAATTAAAAAATCAAAGTGCAAAATTTCGGTGTCGCTTCGCGATATTTTAAAATTCGCCGCAGGCGAACACAGTAATTTTGACTTTTGCATTTTACATTTTGATTTTGCCGCAGGGCGGCACGGCGAACCCGCTGAAGTGAAACATCTCAGTAAGCGGAGGAAAAGAAAACAATAATCTACCAATTACGAATCGGATACGAATATACGAATAAGTATATTCGTAAAAGATTCGTGATTCGTAGATATCATTCCCTTAGTAGCGGCGAGCGAACAGGGAGAAGCCCAAACCTGACCGTGCCTCACTTTTGTTTGCTTGCCCGCCGTAGTTGCGCCTGACGCGACGAAGGCGGGGAACTTGTCTCTTGGTTATTGGTTATTCCGTCCGAGCATAGCGAGGTGCGGTTAGGGGTTGTAAGGCAAACGCGCTTGTTTAATCAGGGGAAATTGCATGTCTTGGCTAGCAGAAGTGCGTTGGAAAGCGCTACCAGAGAGGGTAATAGTCCCGTACACGAAAGCCGTTGTGTAATTTCTTGCGTTTGTTCTTGAGTACCTCGACACACGAATAGGTCGGGGGAAGCAGGGAATACTAGTTCCCAAGGCTAAATACTTTCGAAGATCGATAGTGAACAAGTACCGTGAGGGAAAGGTGAAAAGCAGCCCGGTAAGGGCGTTGAAATAGTACCTGAAACCACATGCTTACAAGGAGTCGGAGCGTGCGTAGCACTTGGAAATTCGAAGCACGAAGCACGAAATTCGAAACAATATCAAAATTCTAAATTCAAATGTTTAAAACGTTTTGGATTTGAGTATTGAAATTTGTTTAGGATTTCGGATTTCGAATTTGGGATTTTCACGCGCTGCGCGCGTGACGGCGTGCCTATTGAAGAATGAGCCAACGAGTTTATTCGTGTTGCGTACTTAAGCCATACGTGGCGAAGGTGCAGGGAAACCGAGTGTGAATAGCGCGAATACCTTTGTTTGCTTGCCCGCCGTAGTTGCGCCTGACGCGACGAAGGCGGGGAACTTGTCTCTTGGTTATTGGTTATTCCGTCCGAGCATAGCGAGGTGCGGTCGGTTGTAGCACGAATAAGACCCGAAGCCAGGTGAGCTTGCCATGACCAGGGTGAAGTTCGTCGAAAGACGGATGGAGGCCCGAACCGTTTGGCCGTGCAAAACCATCGGATGAGTTGTGGTAAGGAGTGAAAAGCTAATCGAACTTGGTAATAGCTGGTTCTCTCCGAAATAGCTTTAGGGCTAGCGGCCTGCACGGGATACGCGGAGGTAGAGCTACTGAATGGGCTGAACAGGGGGCAACCTCGTCAGTCCAACCAAACTCCGAATGCCGCGTTTCCAATCAGGCTAGTCAGACTACGGGGGCAAAGCTCCGTCGGTCGAAAGGGAAACAGCCCAGATCTCAATCTAAGGTTCCTAAATTATCCCGATAATCATCGGGACTTTGGCTGTATGTTGTTCTTGTAACAACATGCGCCGGAGCTGCTCAGTGCAAGGAAGGCGGTGGAGTTTCTCAGACAGCGAGGAGGTTGGCTTAGAAGCAGCCATCCTTTAAAGAGTGCGTAACAGCTCACTCGTCAAGAGACACTGCACCAAAAATGATCGGAGCTAAGCAGTATACCGAAGGTGAGGGCCGATGCTTCGCATCGGAAATTCCAATTTCCAACAAACCAATTTCCAAATAATATCCAATAATCAATGACCAAAATTCAAAACACGGAACATGAAGTATCGTGGTTTGAAATTTGAGATTTGTAATGTGGAATTTATTTGTAATTTGGATGCTTGTGATTTGGAGCTTCCGCTGCGGAGCAGCGGCGGTAGGAGAGCGTTCCGTTCGCAGTGAAGCTTCGCCGTGAGGTTGAGGTGGAGCGTACGGAAGTGAGAATGTTGGCACAAGTAACCGCAAGAGAGGTGAGATCCCTCTCCGCCGAAAGTCTAAGGTTTCCTTGGCAATGGTGATCATCCAAGGGTTAGTCGGGCCTAAGGCAATGACGAAAGTCGTAGTCGATGGACACACGGTTAATATTCCGTGACCTCGTATTGTTGCGATGGAGTGACGGAGGAAAACATACAGGGCGCGTTATTGGATTCGCGTTATCAGTCTGAAGAAGCGCTTTTTAGGTAAATCCGGAAAGCGGCCGCAAGGCAAGCTTCGTGGGCTGATAAGATCGCGCTTCGGCGCGGGATTTTGTAGCAGAGCCTTCCAAGAAAAACTTCTAAGCATAAACAATGCGAGACCGTACCGCAAACCGACACAGGTAGACAGGTCGAGAAGACCAAGGCGAACGAGTGAGTCTTTCCCAAGGAACTCGGCAAAAAAGCGGGCGTAACTTCGGGAGAAGCCCTGCCACCGCATCACACGGGGTGTGATGCGGAAATCCTAAACTCGAAATCTTAAATCCTAAACAAATCCCAATAACTAAGATTTAAAATACCGAATAATATATCCGGAATTTAAAGCATTTGAATTTAGAATTTGTTTAGAGTTTAGATATTGGAATTTAGAGTTTTCGCTATCGCGCGTCGCGCGATGCGGTGGCCGCAGCGAAAGTATCCCTGGCGACTGTTTATCAAAAACACAGCTCCCTGCGAACTCGTAAGAGGATGTATAGGGGGTGACGCCTGACCAATGCGAGAAGGTCAAATACGACCGGTGCTTCGCACCGGAATTTTCAAGTCCTAATGTATAATTTTCAAATTTTGGAAATTGAACATTGAAAATTGGAAATTCCAGCGCGGAGCGCTGGGTTGTATAAGCCCTCGTCAATGTCGGCAATAACTATAATTGTCCTAAGGTAGGAAAGCTGCCTTAGTAAAATTCGGCTATATGCTGGAAAGTCTGTGCATAAAATGCTGTAGCATCTGGTACTACTATGGTATAATTATTCCATAGAAGATATATGGAGAGGCTCCATAGTAAAAATGTATCTAGTGCAGACAACCAGCAGGAAAGGCCAGAAATCAAAGGATGGTTAGTTGGTTTTACTGATGGTGAAGGATGTTTTTCCGTTAGTGTGTTCCGAAATAAGACTGCAAAATTTGGTTGGCAGATCTTTCCTGAGTTTGTCATAACTCAAGGGATAAAAAGTCTGCCAGCCCTAGAGAAATTCAAGGCATATTTCGGATGCGGAAACATCTTTGTGAATAGACGACACGACAATCACAACGAAAATCTGTATAGATTCTGTGTAAGATCATTAAAAGATCTGAATAATAAGATTATTCCATTTTTTTGCAAGAATCGCTTACTTACCGCGAAAATCAATGATTTTGACATTTTCGCGGAGATTGTTGAAGCGATGATAAAAAAGCAGCATCTGACCAAGTTGGGTATGCATAACATTGCAAAAAAAATTGAACACATGAATAGGAAAAAACCATCTCGATTTCTGGAATCCTCAGAGACTATACGCCGGACTTCGATGTAAGAATCGGAGAAGATATAGTCCGATCTCCATGGCGACACAGAGAGCGTGGAAGAAATGATCACGCCCTTTGTTTATAGATTTATAAACAAAGAGTAACAAATTAGAGCGTAATTCCTTGTCTGGTAAGTTCAGACGTGCACGAAAGGCGTAACGACTGGGGAACTGTCTCGGGAAAGAGCTCGGTGAAAATACATTACCGGTGAAGATGCCGGTTACCTGCAGCTAGACGAAAAGACCCCGGAAGCTTTACTATAACTTGGTATTGGCGTTATGTGCTGGATGCGTAGAATAGCGGGGAGGCTTTGAAGCTCCGATCTTGGTCGGGGTGGAGCCGTCAGTGAAATACCCGTCTTCCAACAGATAACGTCTAACCTCTGCGGAAAAAACGCACGGGGACAGTGCCTGGTGGGTAGTTTGCGTGGGGCGCGATCCTCCTAAAAAGTAACGGAGGAGTCTATTAAGGTCAGCTAGGCGCGGATGGAAATCGCGCTGGTCGTGTAATGGCATAAGCTGGCTTAACTGCAAGGCGGACATGCCGCGCAGGCGCGAAAGCGGAGCATAGTGATCCGACCGTGGGCACTAGACGCCGCGGAAGCTCAACGGATAAAAGCTACTCCGGGGATAACAGGCTAGTCACGCCCGAGCGTCCATAGCGACGGCGTGGTTCGGCACCTCGACGTGAGACAGGTTGGTCTCCTATCTGCTGCAGGCGTTGATGCTTGAGGGGAGTTGTTCTTAGTAAAATATTGCTACTTCAGAGAGCAATCTCTGATGACAAACCGACTAATAACGGTGGAATCTTCATAAATTATTTGATCTGTGGATGGTAACAGTTGATCTCGGTCTATCAATTGGTGTACAATGTGCTTGAGGACCAGATAATTTTTTAAGACAATACCGTGGGAAGTCAAACTCATAGTGAAGATCTTGCATATATTTCTGGCTTTTTGGATGGCGACGGAAGCTTGATGCTGCAAATCAAGAAAAGAAAAGACAGCAAACTTGGCTGGAGATTCATGTTTACGATTTGCTTTTATCAAGATTCTCGACACGAAAAACCGTTGTATTGGATTCGTAAGAGGTTGCATATTGGATATATCTCTAGACGCAACGACCACATCACTGAATTACGTATTAATGGCTACGAGCAAGTTAAGAGGATTCTCTGCGACCTTTTGCCGTTCATTCGCTTTAAGAGAAAGCAAGCAATGGCTATAGAAAGAGCGGCGGGGATCTTGAGTAAAAAACCAACTCCATTGTTGACGAGAAAGAATCGATTGCATATTGCACAGTGTATTCTTACAGTACAACATGAAAATTATACTACCAGACAGAAGAAAACAAAAAGCGAGATTATGAGGATATTAGATTTGACCCCGTAACGACTTCGATTTCTTGATCGAGATAAGAGTTAATTGTGCTCTTATAATATGTCGGCCCCGTAAAGATTTGCAGAGCAAAACTTAAACGGGTGAAGATATAGTCTAAGCCTTTAGAAATAAAGGAGTAACTTGACGAGAGGACCGGAACGAACTGACCTCTGGTGTACCGGCTGTCCTGCCAAGGGCAACGCCGGGTAGCTATGTCGGGACGGGATAACCGCTGAAAGCATCTAAGCGGGAAGCCGACCAATTATCAATCAATGACCAATTTCTCAATTTCCAAACATTTGAGAATTGTATCATTGAAAATTTATTGAAAATTGAGCTTTGAAAATTGAAAATTTCCGCAAGCCGAGCATAGCGAGGCGCGGTTGGCGATAGGCTCTAGGTGGAAGCGCAGTAATGCGTTAAGCCGAGGAGTACTAAGTGATCAAACCCTGCTAGAAAATTTGTTTACCCCAACTCCGTCCATGCCTCACTGCGTTCGGCATGAACTCAAATGCAAAATTGAAAAATCAACCTGCCTGCCTGCCGGCAGGCAGGGCAGGCAGGAGTGTAAAATTTCGGTGTCGCTTCGCGATATTTTAAAATTCGCCGCAGGCGAACACAATAATTTTGACTTTTGCATTTTACATTTTGATTTTGAGCGAGTGCCGAGCATAGCGAGGCGCGGTTGGAAATTTGTCCTTTGGCGCGTACGGCAGAAAGACGCATGGCGTTGACTGTGCGTGTTTTCAAATCCGGGAAGCGAAACATTGAATCTTCCAAGCTGGTGACTCGCCGTCATGGAAACACCTCTTTCCATATCTTCACCCCCCCCACCACCAATTTTTGATTACTTGGACTTTCTGTTTCGGTGGCTTGAGGCAACGGAACTACCTCTTCCCATTCCGAACAGAGTCGTAAAACGTTGTACTGCCGATGATACTCCTTCGGGGGAAAGTAGGCAACCGCCGATACAGAGTGTCTAAGAAAATTGATGTGGGGACGTGCAGAGAAGTGAAACATGGCAGGGGCGATGATACTCGTAAGGGGAAAGTAGCTCGTCGCCAGCTTAGAGAATTAAATGACTTTTCTGCCCGATGTACCCGCGGCTTATTACCGCGGGCTTTTTAGAGGTTTCTTCTTCTTGTCTGACTCGCTATAATGTCTGTATATGCTACTATCCTGGCGGGCAAGAAGGCAGCTTGCATATATGGGAGCGCTGTTGTTGCTGGCGCTGATAATTGCGGGAGCAACTTATTTTTTCAATCGTTCTCCTGCAAGCTGTCAAGACGGCAAACAAAACCAGAAAGAAGAAGGAATTGATTGCGGGGGCCCATGCACTCCCTGTCTTGGAAATGTGCAGGAGCCGGTGGTGCGATGGTCCCGCTTTTTTTCTGTCGGGGAACGCACGTATGATGCGGCTGCACTCGTAGAAAGCAATAATTTACGCGCTGGCGCAAAAAGCATAACATACCGTTTTAAATTATATGACGAACAAAATATACTCATCGCGGTACGGGAGGGAAAGACGTTTCTGCTCCCGCGCGAACGACTTATTCTTTTTGAGCCGAATATTGATGCAGGTTTTCGCGAACCGCGCCGTGTTACGGTAGAGGTTGATCCCATCACGTGGAGCTACAAGCCGCTCGAGGCGCTTCCGCTTGTTGTTGCGCGCCAGGTATTTGAAACCGAACCGTTCGGCCGGCTCGCTTTGGAAATTCGCAACACATCGCTGGTATCCGTATCTGACGTATTGGTGCAAGTGGTGTTATATGATGAAGCCGATAACGCAGTCGCGGCGAGCGAGACAACGATGAGAGAGCTTCCCGGACAAAAACAAGCGTCGGTATTTCTCACATGGCCGCACGCGTTCTTTTCCGAGCCCGCGCGTATTGAAGTATTGTTGCGCAAGCTCCCGCACTAGCGCTGTTTTGTGAATCCGCCGCCTTTACTGGGTCTTGCATCACGAAAAGCATATAAGCTGGCTACTCTAATTATCTCAATGTGTCAGAATGCATTTATCCCCCTCCATATCTTTACAGGAAGCCATATCTGCTCTCCTGCCTTCAGCCGGCTTCCAGCCCGGGAGATGGCTGGCGAAACAAGTGAAGATGCGGAGGCTGACATAATAATAATGCCACTGGCGTTTGAGAATCGGCATGGTCTATACTTTTGCGCGGCGCATTGACTGGTTACTACTTGTGCTCGTATTGCCTCTTGTGGGCGCAGGGCTTGTGACAATGAAGACGCTTGGCGGCGGCTCGGACTATTTTTTTCTCAATCAGATTACATGGCTTGCGGTGGGTATTGGCGTGTTTTTGCTTTTTAGTGTTCTCGATTGGGAGTTTTTAAAACGCAGCATGGTGCTTGTAATATTTTACGGAGTCGGCATTGGCCTGCTGCTTTTTTTGCTTATGCGCGCGCCAGCCGTCCGCGGGGCGGCAAGCTGGATTTCTTTTTCCGGAATAACGCTTGAGCCGTCCGACCCGATGAAATTGATACTTATTTTGCTTCTGGCAAAATACTTCTCGCGCCGGCATATAGAAATTGCCAGAGCACGCCACGTCATTATTTCCGGATTATATGCCGCTGTGCCGATGTTTTTGGTATTGCTGCAGCCGGACTTCGGTTCGGCAATGATTATCGGGGCGCTTTGGCTCGGCATGATACTGGTCTCCGGAGTAAAAAAAAGACAGCTTCTCGTTCTGCTATTATTGGGCGCGATTCTGTTTGCGGTGGGGTGGGGAGTCTTTCTTGAGCCCTATCAGAAATTACGCATCCGTACGTTTTTGGATCCATTTACCGACCCGCAAGGAGCGGGATACAACGCGTTACAATCAGTAGTCGCGGTCGGCTCGGGGCAATTGTTCGGAAAAGGCGTCGGATTCGGGGCGCAAAGCCGTCTGGGATTTTTACCCGAACACGAAACTGATTTTATGTTTGCCGCGTTTGCGGAAGAGTGGGGACTGGTTGGCGTGACCGTACTCTTTTCGTTCTTTGGATTTTTGCTGGCGCGCATTTTATCCTATGCGCTCCGCGGCAAAGATAATTTTGAACGGTTGTTTGCCGTCGGCGTTGCGGTGCTCATTGTGGCTCACGTCGTAATACATGCGGGCATGAACGTCGGTCTTTTGCCGATTACCGGAATTTCTCTGCCGTTTTTAAGCTATGGCGGTTCTCATTTAGTTACGCTTTTTGCCGCACTCGGTATTCTCGCAAGCTTTGGACAGGAGCAGACGATATTTTCCCGACGAGAGGCGTGGCAGAAGGAGTGGTAGTATCCGGACAAAAAAGACCCTCTGCTATTGTAGCAAAGGATATGGGGGTGGCCTGGCGGCACAAAGAGTGTGTCGCCAGGCCCGATATCGGGCGAGCAGGTTCAGGCGAGGATAGGCCTGTGCCCTGCCGCCGACGCCATGGTCGTAGTCCTGTCGGGGTGGTGAGGACCTTCGTCCTTGCCGCCGGCAATCACGACTTTGCGGTGACCCCCTGGCACCGTGGAGGGGGGCATCGTCATGGCCGTGGTTGCCGCGGACGTGGCGGGGGCGGTCGTTAATTCAAGCCCCTTATTTGCCAGTCCGCTGGCCGTCGCCGTGATGGTCCAGGTGATAGAATTGGTGATGGCGCTGCCGATGGCCGCCGAGCGAATCACGGTTCGGTCAGCACATGGCGACCTCCATGCGACGGCCGGTACTTCCATCATGTCCATGGTCCCCGCGGTGTAGGTGGGCGGGGCCTTGGTCGCGATGCTGCCCTGCGTGTTGATTTCAGCCGTTGCCGGTGGACCAATGGCCATGAAGACCACCACCAGCGCGAGCACGAGCGCAACCAGCGTCTTGTGCACATTCATAGCGTTTCTCCTACGAATGAAATGAACAGAGTGCCCGAACAATATGTTACCTCCTTTCCGTTCGGGTTGACCTCTCAAGAGGCCCTGTTTTGTGCCGACTCTAGAGAGAATTCTTTTACATCTTCCATTATCATATCAATCCAGAAGCAATCAGTCAATAATCTTGTGGATATCCTTGACCTCTCA
>JACPCQ010000071.1 GCA_016179715.1 Parcubacteria group bacterium | reverse complement strand
GAGGAGGACTTGCCGGTGTTGTTGCCGGATGTGAAAGACTTCCGGCCGACCGGAACAGATAAGTCGCCGCTTGCGACGGTTAAAGATTTTGTGCGCACAAAATGCCCGAAATGCGGCGGGGAAGCGCGTAGAGAAACAGACGTTTCAGACACCTTTCTTGACTCTGCATGGTACTACTTACGCTATCCTAGCGTAAGAATGCAAAATTCAAAAATCAAAATGCAAAATTACAATATAAAATCTAAAACTACAGAAATTCCATGGAATCACGAGATTACAAAGAGATGGCTTCCCGTAGACATGTATATCGGAGGCGCGGAGCATGCGGTATTACATTTGCTCTACACGCGCTTCCTGACAAAAGTATTTCATGATTGGGGACTGGTGGATTTTGACGAACCGTTTAAGAAATTCCGCGCGCACGGGCTTTTGATAAAGGACGGCGCTAAAATGTCAAAATCAAAGGGCAATGTGGTTAACCCCGATGAATATATTGAGGCGTGGGGAGCGGATACCATGCGTATGTATCTCATGTTTTTGGGGCCGTTTGCGCAGGGCGGGGATTTTCGCGATTCGGGCATCGTGGGCGCGGCACGGTTTCTGAAGCGGGTTTGGGAGTTTGTAAACGAAAAAATAAAAACCAAAAACGCCGCGTTGCAAAAAGCAAAAAAAGCGCCGGAGGAAGTTACGCGCATCCTGCATCAAAGCATTAAAAAAATTACGGACGATATTTCCGGACTTCGCTACAACACTGCCATCGCGCAGTTGATGATACTGCTCAATGCGTTTGAAAAAGACCGCACGGAAGTCGGCAAAGAAGAATTGCGCGTGTTTTTAAAACTGCTTGCACCCCTAGCGCCGTTTCTTGCGGAAGAATTGTGGCATGTCTGTGGCGCTCCGGCGTCGGAGAGTGTTCACACGCAGCCGTGGCCGGCATACGACCCGAGTAGGGCGCAGGAAACAACGCAGACGATCGCGATACAAATAAACGGCAAACTGCGCGACACCATAACGCTTCCGAGAGATGCAGACCAAGTTGCGCAGAAAACCGCGGCGCTTGCCAATGAAAAAGTGCGGATTGCGCTTTCCGGCAAACCGCCGCATCGCGTCATTGTTGTTGCTGGACGGCTGGTGAATATTGTCCTATAACAGATAATACGGTGATGGATATAGTGAATCTGGAACGCAAATACGAAGTGCTTACGCGTGCGGTGCTTGTGCTCAAGTCCGGCGGAGTCGTGGTCGTTCCAACCGATACCGTCTACGGGCTTTGCGCTGATGCAAGAAACAAAAAGGCAATTGCGCAGGTCTTTACTATTAAAGCGCGTAATCTGCGCGAACCCCTGCCCGTCTTAATACGGGATTTTGCCCTGTTGGACGAGGTGGCGTATGTGTGCGACAAGCGTGTACGCTGTTTTCTGGAAGCGGTATGGCCGGGAGCGGTGACTGCAGTATTGCCGTCTCGCGGATGGATGCCGCTAGAACTGCGTTCAGGGAAACTTACGATTGGCGTACGCATTCCCGGCGAGTCGTTTGCAACGGAACTTCTTAAAACATTCGGAAGGCCGCTTGTCGGCACGTCAGCGAATGTTTCCGGTAAGCCGGAATGTGCTAGAGTAGAAGAGGTCGCGAAGCAATTTTCACGCATGCCCGTACCACCGGATTTTATTATTGACGGCGGCGTGCTTCCCGGGACATCGTCTACGGTAGTAGACTGTACAACATGGCCTCCGGTTATTTTACGAAGGGGCGCGGTGCCTGACGGTAAAATTTTTTCACACGTTAAACATGCCGAAGAAACAAATCCGAACTGATTATGCAATCACACACTTAATCGCGCGTGAAGAGCATCGCCAGCGCGAGACGCTTGACCTCATTCCGTCCGAAAATTGGGCATCACTCGCGGTGCGCATGCCGCTCGCTTCCGTATTGGGGCATAAATATTCCGAGGGATATCCGGGCGCGCGGTATTATCCGGGTAATGCAGTCATTGACGACGTAGAGCGTCTG
>JACPCQ010000072.1 GCA_016179715.1 Parcubacteria group bacterium | reverse complement strand
GTACATGTCTGCTTCATCTGGCGGAACGTTGAGCGTCGTGCTTGACACCAACAGCCCGCCTTATGTGATTGTTTCTCCCGGCCAGACGGTAGAATTGGCACGCATCAAGTACAGTGCGACAAACGAGGATATTGACCTGAAGCAGGTCGCGCTACAACTCTCCAGTGTTGCGTCAAACACTCCTGAGAACCTTGTGGGACGGCAGGTAACCATCCACACTACCGACGGTGTGCAGATTGCAACCGCAGTCTTCCCCACCGGGGACAATGCAACCTCAAGCGCAATCGCATCCGGAGCGTTCAGAATTCCGCGCGATAGCTCTAAGGTACTTGTTGTTAAAGGGACAATTGCGGGAATTACCGCTTCCGGTCCAATGACGCGTTCCGGAGACCTCTTGGTAGTTAACTACGATGGCGACAATGAAGGGGGCAACACCTCTACCGATGGAAACTATGGTGTTGGCGCTTCTTCCGGAAACAATGTCAATCCTGTTACCTCTGATACAACCTCATCCGGAGTGCGTATCATGAAGACCTATCCGGAGTTTTCACGCATCCCGCTTACCACAAGCGAAACCTTGTTGCTGGCGGGTGCCGACAGGACACTCTACAAGTTTAGCGTGAAGGCAACCAATGGTGATGTGGCGATCTACAAGTTTACCCTTAGCGTTGGGTCCTCAACGGTGTCGGCAACAACGACAACTTATGGACTCTACGCATATACCGACACGGCATTCGCGAGCGCAGATACCACATTTTCCTCAACTGGTCTGATGAACGCCTCCAACAGAATTGGCGGCACGGGGTCTAACCAGTCATGTTTAATGGGATCTTCCGCATGTCTCGTAGAGATCTATCCAGACAAGAGCTCCGCAACCACGACCTATATTATTCCAAGCGGCGCAACCAGATACTTCTGGCTCCGCGCGACGGTAAGCTCCGTGGAAACGGGAACGGGCTCAGAGAGCATCAGCGTGAATTTGCAGGGTGATGCTTCCTATCCGGTCAACTCCGCAAACCTGATGGAAACTCCAGCAAATACCGATGGAGATGCGCAGGATGACTTCATCTGGTCACCGATCTCAACGACTACGCAGAATACCATTAACGACCTTGACTTCACCAACGGCTATCAGGTCAGAGGTCTTCCGGATACGAACATGACAGCCGAGATTCTCACGAGCACCAACTAACGATTCCTTGTGCGTTAGCGTGTTCTGGAAAAAGCCCCCTTCGGGGGCTTTTTCCTTTTTAAACCTAACACCTGAACTAAGTTTGGGTGTTAGGGATTTTTGTGTTACAATTTGTCCACTCTGAATGCTTTGGATGAACAGTGGATGAACAAGGCCGTTGCCTTCTACAAAGGAGGCAAGAAGAGAGGATGCGCCTGCTTTCAGCTTTAGCGAAGAGGGGTAAAATGGTACAATTTATCTGTAAAGATGAGATAATATGCAAAATACAAAAATAATCCTTCTCGTTTTTTTAACCGTTGTCGGTCTGTTTATCGTTTCTTTGTTTATCTTTAAAGACGCACGTAGAGGACAGGAAATACGTACCGGACAGGATAGTCGCACAACCTCAACGCCCAAGGCGGAAAACAAATCACCCGAGGAAAAGGATTCAACGGATTCTTCTAAAACAGAGACGGTGCCAGAACATAACCTTGCCGAAAAAGTTCCCAGTTTAGACAGGCCCTTGGAGATAAAAACACAATTACTTCCCCAAGTTGCCGAGGATACAAAAAATGAGATACAAACACTCTCACAGGGCTTGAAAGAAAATTATGACTTTCTGAACGGATGGCTGCAACTTGGCGCGCTGCGCCGACTCATCGGGGATTACGAAGGAGCGCGCGAGGCGCTGGAATTTGCAGCGATACTGCGCCCGGAAAGTTATGTGGCGTTTCATAACCTCGGAGATTTGTACGGCTTTCAGTTCAAAAACTATCCGAAAGCTGAAGAAAACTTCCTTCAAGCCATCGCAAAAGAGCCTAAAAATGTTGACGCCTATAAGAGCCTTGCAATGATCTATCAGTATTCTTACACGCAAAAGAAG
>JACPCQ010000067.1 GCA_016179715.1 Parcubacteria group bacterium | reverse complement strand
AAGATTGTTCAAAAATTCAAAAAGTGGTTTGTTGGGGAAGTCCATGATAGTGTAGGTAAATGGGGAAAACAGATTTTACACAGCTCGGAATTGCGCCGGGGCTTCTGGAAATAATAAGACGCCTCGGCTTTTCCACGCCGACTCCCATCCAGGAACAATCAATACCCAGTGCAATTGAGGGAAAGGACCTTGTTGGCATTGCGCAAACAGGGACGGGAAAAACGCTTGCGTTTGGTGTTCCGATGATTCAGCGCCTCGCGGGTGCGCGCCGCGCAGGCGAGCCCGTTTCCCGACAGGGGCTCGTCGTTGTTCCAACGCGCGAGCTTGCGCTTCAGGTTGACGAGGCGCTTCGTAAACTGGGGTCAAGCATCGGCCTTAAAACCGCTGTACTTATCGGAGGCGCGGGCATGATGCCGCAAATAACGGCGCTGCGCCGCTCGCCGAATATCATTGTTGCGACACCCGGCCGATTGATTGACCACCTCAATCAAAAGAATGTCTCACTTGCCCGTGTCAGTGTGTTGGTGCTGGATGAGGCGGACCGCATGCTGGATATGGGGTTTTTGCCGCAGATTAAAAAAATATTGGACGCGCTTCCCAAAGAACGCCAAACAATGCTCTTTTCGGCCACAATGCCCCGCGGCATTATGAATATCGCCACTCGTTATATGAAAGCTCCTGTGCGGGTTGAAGTTGCTCCTTCCGGTACCGCTCCGGATTTGGTAACCCAGGAACTTTTTATCGTTCCCAAAGAGCAAAAGCAACATCTTTTAAACACGCTTCTGAAAAAAACGAATGGCTCAACGCTTATTTTCAGCCGCACGAAATATGGCGCCAAAAAAATTATGCGCAACGTAAAAGTACTGGGTATTACGGCTGCGGAGATTCATTCAAACCGCACGCTCGGGCAGCGCAAAGAGGCGCTTGAGGGATTTAAGATGGGAAAGTACCGCGTGCTTGTTGCAACCGACATTGCCTCCCGCGGCATTGATGTTTTGGGAATTGCTTTGGTGATTAACTACGACCTTCCGGGCACCCCCGATGATTACGTGCATCGCATTGGCCGCACCGCCCGCGCGGGTGAGACGGGTCATGCCATCACTTTTGCGAGCGCCTCGGAGCTTCGCGGCGTGCGCGATATTGAGCGCTTGATCCGCCAGCCGATTCCCAAGAGTACGCTTCCCGAACTTCCGCGGGTTGCGGCAAAACCTGCCCGCATTCCAAACCACACACGGCAAAGGCCGGCAAGGTGGAGATAAAACATACCCCTCAAAATACAATAGCTACAACATTCCAACATTCTGCAGAATGTTGGAATGTTGTAGCGGGAATGTTATCAAAGAAACATGAGAAAAACTTCAAAACAGCTGGAACGTTATTTTAAGGGTGCGGCCAACCACCGGAGAATTGCTATTTTGTTTGCGGTCGAAAGAAATGACGGGATTGCAGTTGAAGATATTGCAGACGCGCTAGAGGCAAATTTCAAAACCATTTCTCAACATACTCGTTCATTGGTGCAAGCTGGTCTTTTAAATAAAAAATATCGCGGCCGTCAGGTAACGCACTCACTTTCGCCCTACGGCAGGGCCTTCCTTAAGTTTATGAAAACATTCTAACATTCTGCAGAATGTTAGAATGTTTTAAAGGGGAGTGGGGTGTTGAATTGAAATGTTTGACGTGGTGTCGCACGGCGGATGAAGGTATTTGTTTCTCCGGAGATTTCGCGCGCATCGGATACGCGGCGGTGTTTTAACTGGCAACAACATCCTTACAAACTGGAGTTTGTAAGGATGTTGTTGCAGGTGGTAAAATGGAAACGTCAATTGTAAATGTAAAAAACAAATATGAACGAAGAAGAAATGGATAAATTTGCGGCTGAATTAGCAAAAATTTCTGACGGGTTAAAACCGATTAAACTCCGCGTATATTATGATGAGATGATTAGACGCATTACGAAAAAAGAATATGATCCGGTCATTTTAAATGAGGGCGCGTTATTTGCGTATCTGCTTCAAAACATTTTTGTTGAACACCCTGAAATAGAGAAACACTATCTGCCGGGACAACTGGGATTTATTATAAACGATACAATTCTGCCCAAACCGCACACCCCGTTATTCAATGGAGATGTCATAAAAGTGAGTGCCCA
>JACPCQ010000075.1 GCA_016179715.1 Parcubacteria group bacterium | reverse complement strand
AATTCCAGAAGGCAAAAAAACTTGGCGTAAACATCATTGGTGAGAAGGAATTCTTGAAGATGTTGGGCAAATAATCTTTTCTATGATTTCGTCAAAAGATATTAAAAAATTAAGCGCATACACGCGCCTCAACCTCTCTTCCGAAGAAGAAAAGGCTCTGCGCGGGGATTTGGACATGATTCTGGAGTATGTTAAAAAACTCAAAGGAGCGCGGGGAGAGGAGGCGTATGCCGAAGAATTTGTCAATGTTTTGCGTGAAGATAATGAACCGCATGAGCAGGGCGCATACCGGGAAGTACTGCTGGATGCCGCACCCGAAACTCGCGAGGGGTTTGTGAAGGTAAAAGAAGTGTTTGAAGACAAATAATATGGCGGTGCTTGACGATACACAATTGACCATTGCCGCCTCGCGCGCGCTTCTACAGAAGGGGGAGTTGTCCGTGCGCGAGCTGGTTTCCATTTTTTTAGAGCGGATAAAAGAAAAAGACCAGGAACTGGGCGCCTATCTGGAGGTGTTTGAGGAACACTTGTGGGAGGAGGCGGAGGCGCAGGACAAGATGATTCGCGAAGGAAACACTATAAAACCGCTCTGGGGCGTCCCCATCGCGGTCAAAGATAATATCCTTATTGCCGGGGAACGTGCGAATGCCGGCTCGCGCATGCTTGAAAACTATACCGCAAGTTATGACGCGACGGTGATACGAAAACTACGGAATGCGGGCGCGCTTTTTTTGGGACGCACCAATATGGATGAGTTTGCCATGGGCTCCTCTACCGAACATTCCGCTTTCAAAAAAACAAAAAACCCGCATGATATTACGCGTGTTCCCGGCGGCTCGTCCGGAGGTTCTGCGGTTGCGGTTGCGGCAGGCATGGCAATGGCCGCACTCGGGTCGGACACGGGCGGCTCCATACGGCAACCCGCGGCTTTTTGCGGAGCTGTGGGGTTAAAACCCACGTATGGCGCGGTGTCGCGCTCGGGACTCATTGCAATGGCTTCTTCGCTTGACCAGATCGGGCCGCTTGCGCGTAGTGTAGAAGACGCGGAACTCCTTTTCTCGTTTATGCAGGGAGAAGACCCAAAGGACGCGACGTCCCGCTCCGGTATTATTGCCGAAAGAAAAGACATACGCATCGGTGTTCCGGAAGAATATTTTTCATGGAAGGAAAAAGGGAGGGAGGAGGGTTTGGAAAAAGATGTTGCCGCTTGCGTGCGTCGCGCCATCACGCTCTTGAATGAAAACGGATACTTAACCAAAACCATTCATCTGCCAAATACAGAGTACGTTTTACCGTGTTATTATGTATTGATGCCCGCAGAAGTTTCTGCAAATCTGGCGCGTTTTGACGGTGTGCGGTATGGCTTGCATGAGCGTGCGGGCACGCTGTTGGAGGAATACGAGCGCACGCGCGAGCGGGGATTTGGGCGCGAAGTGAAACGGCGCATATTGCTTGGTTCCTTTGTGCTTTCCAGCGGATTTTATGAGGCGTACTATGGGCACGCGCTCAAGGTGCGCCGCGCCATCAAGCGTGATTTTCAACACGCGTTTGAAGAGGTTGATGTTATTATCTCACCCACCGTTCCCGCTCCGGCTTTTCGTTTTGGGGAAAAGGAAGACCCGGTTGCGATGTATCTCGGGGATATTTTTACCGTGCCCGCAAACCTTGCGGGAATTCCCGCGCTTTCCATGCCGTGCGGCGCGGTGGAGCGCGATGGCAAGCAACTGCCCGTTGGCGTGCAACTCATGGCGCCGTGGTTTGGGGAAGACCGATTGTTTGCGGTCGGCAAGCGTCTTGAAGAGCTGTTGTAGATGTAAGATGTGCGGTGTTACACGCGCACGTTTTCAATACGCCACTCGGGTGGCGTATTGGATTGTTTTTCGCAATTAGTTCACTTCCCCTCGCTCGCTTTTGTGTTTACACTGAGCGAGCGGAGCGAGTCGAAATGTGCCGATGAGAGGAATCGAACCTCTTTCTGAGCTTTATGAGGGCCCTGCTTTACCATTAAGCTACACCGGCAATTATCTTTGGTTTTTTTAATGCGTCATTCCTACTGCTGATTCTTGAACTACCCTGACAGGATGTGTAGAGTATAACTAAAAGCGTACCCTCTTGCAAAACGCTCTTGTTCTGCTAGAGATAGAGACAGAGTGGCAATTACGCTCTC
>JACPCQ010000074.1 GCA_016179715.1 Parcubacteria group bacterium | reverse complement strand
TCAAGCGGCGCGTTTGCGCATGAGGGAAATATTCCGTCACGCCATACTTGCGACGGAACAAACGTCAGTCCGCCGCTTTCAATCTCGGACGTACCGGAGGGCGCAAAAAGTTTGGCGATTATTATGGAAGACCCGGACGTGCCTACCACCGTAAGACCGGACGGCATGTGGGACCATTGGGTGGTGTGGAATATCGCGTCTGATACCCGCGAGATTGCCGAGAATATTGCTCCCGGAGTAATCGGCGCCAACACCGGCGGCAAAAACGCATATACCGGCCCGTGCCCGCCGGATCGCGAACATCGCTACTTTTTTAAGCTTTTCGCGCTGGACACCGAACTGGCACTTGCTCCCGGCGCAAAAAAGACACAACTTCTGGAAGCAATTGAAGGGCATATCCTCACAACCGCGGAACTTATGGGAAGATACGAACGGAAACAGTAGCGAGAAATTTTTTGCAGGAAAACAACCCGCGCGCTTTCCGGCGCGCGGGTTGTTTTTGCCTGAAAGCGGCGGTAGCATGAGCGCATGATTGTTGTTTTGGATAACTTGCGCAGTGTGTACAATGTTGCCTCTATTTTTCGGACGGCGGATGGCGCGGGCTGCGCAAAAATTATCTGCTACGGTACCACACCGACGCCATTTGACCCGTTCGGTCGTCCGCGCTCCGCATTTGCGAAAGTGGCGCTCGGCGCGGAGCGGAATGTGGCATGGGAATATCATCCGCAGACGTTTCGCGTATTGGAGCGGCTGCGAAAAAACGGCGTGCAAATTCTTGCACTTGAGCAGAGCGCGGAGGCGGTATCGTACCGCGCGGTTCACATCACGCAAAAACAATGGACGCGCACCGCGCTCGTGCTCGGAGGAGAGGTGCGCGGAATTTCATCTGCCGTTAAATAATCAAGACCTTGGAACCACCTGAAGCATTTGGGCGGGTGTTTTGAAATCAATTCCCATGTGCATGCGGTCGTTAATATAATATGGCAAGTAGCCGGAGATCGCCTTTTTAAATGCGGGTATAGAGCGCACGACACCAGCCAAACATTCGTCCTGGAGTGTACGGTTAAATCGTTCAACATGCGCGTTGTCGTTGCACTGTCGGACACGAGAATGCCGGTGTGCGATTCCTTTGCGCAAGAGTATGTGGGTGAAGCGGGTGGAGAACTCCGGTCCGTGATCGGTCTGAATCATTTCAAACATGAACGGTGCTTTCTTCTGTGCCCGTGCCAAGAAGCGCGCACTCGTGTACGCACGGAGTTTGGGTGAAACCTCCGCATATGCCCAACGACTGAAGAGGTCGATGAGCGTGTACACATATAGATGCGAGCCGTCTGGCAAAAGGAAATGCACGGTATCGGCTTGCACGAGAGTCCCCGGATGCGTTGCCTCTGGTCGAAGTGTCGCATCATGCGGTCGCTTCCACGGACTTCGCGTTTTGAGCAGATGACAGCGCTTGAGCGTTCGCTGTACAGAACAGAGTGAGACTGAGACGCCATCCGCAAGAAGCTCGCGATGTATTACTTGTCCACAACGGCGCCGTCCCACGCGCTTCTTGATGATCGCGTTCACCACTTCCCGAGACAGTGCGTGCGGACTCCGTTTCGGCCTAGATGAGCGCGTGGGTATTTCCTGCCACCCGCCCGTCAAATCCTTTGCGCACCACTTAACAATGGCACTGTGCGTGTATCCCAAGTGCCGAGCCGCCTTCCGTGTCGACCATCCCCGATACTTTACTAATCTGACCGCATCGCGCCTTACCGTGGGCATGTGTGGATTCTTTGTATATGCCATGTATGCCATATTCGCAGATGGAGTGGTTCCAAGCTATTGAAACATTGCGGGGAGTTGATTTTTTGCGCCACTGCAGTATTATTTGGTGGTAATTCGGCTCTTTAAGTTGAGGGGATAGAACATCAAAACTTGGGGAGGCAGGGAAGTGTCGACACAGATTGCTGCCACAACGGGAATGCAGAAAAAAGAGGACAAAAGACGGGGATTGGAAGAAAAGATTTGTCTTCTGCGCCAGCACTATCCGGAAATTCCCGCTGTAGAAATCGCGCGCCGAGCGGGGTGTATACGTACGTATGTAGGGAGGGTTTTGAAAAGGGCGGGACTCTCCGTTGCAGCACGGTGCAAATGGTGCGGGAGAAATTTCTGGAGGAGAGAAAGATCCTGTATCATCTGTCGTCCTAAAAAACAAAAGCTCGTGCGGCAGAAAACGAGCATACTTACCTGCAAAAACTGTAGGAAAAAGTTTTCCCGCTCCGTTGCTCGCATTCAAGCCGCAAAAAGACGGGGCTTTCGGAACCATTTTTGCAGTCGTTTCTGCGCGTATGCATGGAGAGGGAGGCGGATAGGCCGGGGCCTCCGACTGTGCTGCGATAATTGCGGACAACCGTTTCAGCGACCACCAAGTGTGCAAAAAAGACGCTTGAAACGGGGAAGTGCGCATACATATTGCAGTAACACATGCGCGGCGAAAGGAAGGGTGAGAGAGTTTTGGAAGAAAAGGAGCGTTCCTCTTCCTGCATGGTTGCGGGAGGATTAACGCCTCCGAGACGCGAAAAGAGCTGTCCAGAGACAGCTCTTTTTCATCCTCCGGCACGTGCCAAAGGAGTCCCTCATTATTTTTTCTTGCGCGAAGAGAAGAATTATGTCCCGCGCAATTCGTCCCCGCGCACTCCTCCGTGTGCACGGAGGAAATCCGCATTAGCGTTTTTCCCCGACAAGATTGCCCAATCCGACGGGGTGAGCCCGTTGGGGTCTCGCGCATTGATGTTCGCGGGACACCGCTTAAAAACAGCGCCGACATCCTCCGTCCCGCCATAATGGCTGATGATGTGCAGTGGTGTTACGCCCTCGGTAACACGGCACGCGTCTGCGCCGGCGGAGAGTATCTGTTTGAGAATCTCTCCGCGGCTCCACATGAGCGAGGTGCCATTAAGGTGACTTGCGAGTGTCGGGTCATCGCGCAGTATCTGTGTGACCGCGGACCCATCTGCGTGAATGATTGCATTGCGCAGTGCAATCACTTCTCTCTGTTGTCGGTCCTGCACATAA
>JACPCQ010000017.1 GCA_016179715.1 Parcubacteria group bacterium | reverse complement strand
GTCGCAGTAGCGGACACGGTCTGCTTCACTGTTACGGGAAAATGCACCAGTAACCCTCCGGCGGCAGTAAAAGAAACGGGAGCAGAAGCAACCTCTCGCACAATGTTGCGGCGCATCGCGCGCGTAAGCATGACTGCTCTCTTTCGCATGCGCTGCATGCCTGATGTCACGCCCGACAATGTCGCTTGCGTCGTTTTGGCTTCACGCAGCCTGTTTACGCGCCAAATAACTCGGTGAAGCGCCTTGTTTACAACACGAGAAAACGACAGTCCGCGTTCTCCCACCGCCACCGCTGCGGAAAGAACACGAGTTTCGGAGATATCAAAAAAATCATCCGTGTAGAGCGCCGCGCTGCCCCAGAAAGATGACGTCTTGGTTATAAGCGCCGCAGCTGTAACCGAAGACCATTTCTCAAACTGCGTCGTGGTCTGCCCGAAAGCAGTAGTAAGAATATCGCGCCCGATAACGGTAACCAGCGCCGTCTGCCTAACCAAGCCGGTTGTGTACGCAGAGACATTTGCGAGGGTCCCGGCAACCAACGAAGAATACTGCCGGCCTGATACGCCAGCAGGATACGCACCCGCCGGAAAGGCGTGTGTAAGACGCGCGCGCAAAGACGGCGAGAACACCAGCACCGACAACACAATGACAATTGAAAAAATAGACCCCCACATCTTTTCAGGTGCGGTCTTGGCCGCGGTTTGCTTCGTAAGTTCTCTGTCATCCGAAGACAACGTTACCCGCCCGGGCGTATCCATTTGGTACGCCCCGCCTGCCAACCTACCCGCGCTCCGTCGCCAAAGGCTCTGGCGGCGTGCGACAGAAGCGTCTGCGCAGGCAGGAGTTTTAGCGCAGGCAGGGCAAGTCTGCTCAAATAACCCGGTCGGGCGGGCAAGCGTGTTTTTCTGTAAATTTGTCGCCGCTGGTTCCGCATGTCCAGGCAGAAGGGCAGGAGAAACGATAACGGCAGGCGGGAGCGCCACCGCGGAAGCGCGAAGCGCCGCAAGAGAAAGAGCGGGAGCATGCGTATACAGAGCATCAACAAGCGAAGAAGAAGGAGCGCGGCGCCTATTTTCCAAAAGAGAGAAAAGAGCGTCGCGCGCAACAAAATGAGATCGCCCGATGCGCGTTTCCTCAAGCTCCCCAGCGCGTGTCAGCTGGCCTATGTAATCCGGATGATAACCGGACAGACGGGCGGCAAATCGTGTTGAGAAATATTCCTTTCCGTTATGAATTATCTTATCCGGAACTTTTTTCATAATCTGTCATTGCTTCGTTTCACCACAGATTGAGAGTTTGTACTTCTTATCATAACCGGAGTTCCTGCTCTGTGCATATAAAAACGGGGGGTCGTTTTTACTTGGGATAAAAAAACTCTCGCGGCAGAGCTGAAACAATTAAACGCTTCTTTGGGCGCCGTGAAACAGCCGCGTTATAACGCCTTCTCGGAAAAGAGCGGGTAATATACAAAAAGAGCGAAAAGGGTTCGGGGGCGCAAGGGTGCGCAGGGAGACAACGGCCCCCACCTTTTCTTTGCGCAAAAAAATACTCGCATACGTCATCTGATGAGAAGGGCGGATCCCCATAGAAAAAAGACCATGAAACGTTTCCGAGATTTCGGTTGTAGATAAGGCGGCAGTACCGTGCTTATCCACAGGTTTGTTATCACCGTTTTCACATTATCATGAAGAATCTCCGCGCAGACAGAAAGAACAACTTGGTATTCAGATATCGTTCTTCTCTATTCTCCTATATAATAGAAGGAATGAACTGGATTGCCGTCGGGCTGGGAAATTCCGGCGCCGAATACGAATGGACGCGGCACAATACCGGACGTATTGCGCTTTTGCAATTTGCACAGACACGCAAGCTGGGCGAGTGGGTCGCGGACAAGCACACGCAAACGCTGTATATTAATGCGGAAGTGGAAAAAATTCCGCTTGATTTGATGTTGTCGGAAGATTTTATGAACAACTCCGGAAAGCCGCTTCGCGCGCTCGTACGCTCAAAAGCACAAGCAGCCAAACTTATTGTATTGCACGATGATTTGGACCTTCCGCTCGGAAAATTCAAGATAAGTTTTGATCGGGGCGCGGCCGGGCACCGCGGCGTACAATCCGTCATACGCATGTTAAAAACATCGGCGTTCGTGCGTATACGCATCGGTATTTCTCCGAAACGCAAACCGCAAGGGGAAAAAGTCTTAAACTTTTTAATGAGCAACTTCCGCGCATCGGAACGGTTGCTCTTACATCGCGCACTGCGCGACGTCGGCAGCGCGACAGAACTTATCGTGACGGAAGGAAAAGAAAAAGCAATGAGTATGTACAACTCGTAAACCCCCACACCACGGGTTTACACCCGTGGCTTTCTGGTGTGGGGGTAAAGCAACGAGGCGCACTTATTATCGGACATCCGGGACCTGCTGTCGTTTTTCCTCAAGCGCCCGCGAGAGCATCTGATAGTACAGATTCCATCCGATTTTGTTTGCGACACCGGACTGGTCTTTTCCCAAAAGATTTCCCGCTCCCCTGATTTCAAGGTCGCGTTCCGCAATGCGCATTCCCGCGCCGAGAAATTGGGTCTGGGCAAGTACGGCAAGGCGCCGTCTGCCGTCTTCGGTCTGTGTTTTCGGATTATACAGAAAGTACGCGTAAGATTTTTGTGCTCCCCTGCCGACTCGCCCGCGCAGTTGATGACTTTGCGCAAGACCAAGGCGCCCGGCATCTGCGACGATAAGCGTGTTCGCGTTTGAGATGTCCAGGCCGTTCTCAATTATCGTGGTAGAGATCAGCAGCGGGAATGCGCCGTTGCGGAAATCTCTCATTGTTTTAATGATTGCGTGTTCAGGAAGCCGTCCATGCAGGACGCGCTTTGGGATTCCGGGCAAGAGCGCGTCTAACCAATCAAGCGTCCGGGCAATGGCACGAATCCGGTTCGCCAGATAATATACCTGTCCGCCCCGCTTCAGTTCCCGCATGATTGCCTCTCGCACCAGCTCCGGACTGAAAGAAGCGACAGTGGTTTCGGGTGTCATCTTCCCGAACGGAGCTTCCGTGAGCGCACTCGTTGCCATGACAGAAGAAAGCGCCATAGAAAGCGTGCGCGGGATAGGGGTTGCGGTAAGTGTCAGAACGTCTACGGCAGGGTAGCGTTTTTTAAAAAGCTCTTTTTGCGCAACCCCGAAACGCTGCTCTTCGTCTATGATCAACAACCCGAGGTTGCGAAAATCGGCAGAATGCAGCAATCGGTGCGTACCGATAAGCATATCCACCGTTCCGCGCGAAAGCCCGTTTTTCGTCTGCGCGATTTCTCGTTTGGATTCCATGCGTGTAAATCGCCTGATGTTCACCGGCAGCGCCGCAGTACGACGAGAAAAAAGCGCGGCGTGCTGGTCGGCAAGCACGGTGGTTGGGCAAAGAAGCGCCACCTGCCTTCCGTTGAGCATTGCGCGTATTGCCGCGCGCAATGCCAGCTCGGTTTTCCCGAATCCGACATCCCCAACAATTAAACGGTCCATTGATTCCTCTCGCTCCATATCCTTAAAAATCTCCCCGAGCGCCCGTTGCTGGCTTGCCGTTTCAGTGTAGGCAAACTCTTCCCAGGCTTTTTCCTCAAACAGGTGCGGCAGATATGGAGCTCGCCGGTGCATAACGCGTTGCTCCCAAGACGCAAGTATTTCTTTGGCAAAAGCCACGATGTCGCGCTCGGTTCGCTTTTTTGTCCGTAACCAAAGCGGGGTACCCAGCCGATGCACCGCGGGAACACGAAAGCCAAGATACGGTGAGAGTTTTTTTTGTTGTGCTGTCGGCACCCGGAGCATATCCGCCACGCCGCCCTTGCGCGCGGGCGCATACGCGATTCGGAAATAATCCGTCCCGCGCCTTTGAATAATGCCGCAAAAGATACCGATGCCGTGATCCGCGTGTACAACGTAATCCCCCTCTTTAAGACTCGTAAGACGGTCCGTGAGCTGCACGGGAGCAACATCGTGTTCCACAAATGTCTGCGGACGGATTGTTTCTATACAGTCTCCAGAGAACTCTACACTCCACGGCATTTTTTCATTGATCGGGAAGATGGCAAGCGTGGCGCCCAGATGAAAAAATTCCCCGCGCCGCAACATCGGCGCGGATGCTCGGGCCGCAGGTGTTTTGCGATAACCCAGTTCGTTCAGACGACGCAGCAGAACAGAAAGTTTCTGGGAATCCTCCTCCTCAAGCAACAGGGTATGCGTGTTCCACCAGGACGGTATCCGGCGCATGCGCAAAATACGATCCTTATTTTTTGCGAACCACAAAACAGGCTTTTCCAATAAAGATGGGGTAAGCCCGATGATAAGCAATGTCATTTTCCGGTGAGCTTCGCTCACGTATTACCTATATCATAAACGCCGTTGTGGGCACAACGGCATTCTTTGGCAACAGGGAAAAATAGGCCCTTACACAGACAGTTCTTCTTTGCCGAAGCCGGAATTCCGGCCGGAGCCAGCATCCTGTTGCGCATCGTCAGGTACGGCATCTTTCGCCACACGTTCCGTTTTTTGTTCTCCGAGAAAACTTAGCGTCAACTGACGTTGACTCGGATCAAAATTCAGCACCTGAAACGGGTATGATTTTCCAAGCTCAAGCTTGTCGCGCAAGTCTCTTTCGGACGCGAACTCAGAGACATGCGAGAGTCCGGCGATTCCCTCCTCAAGGCTCACCAGCGCGCCATACTTATCAAGCCGCACAACTACTCCCTGCACGATGTCCCCTTTGTGATACTTCTCGGCAGCAAGCTGCCACGGGTCGGGCTTGAGCGCTTTTATGGAAAGCGAAATCTTTCCGCCGCTCACACCGATTATTTTCGCTTTTATCTGTTCCCCTTCTTTAAACAATGCTGTGGGATCCGTGACCAGCCCCCAATCAAGTTCGGAAATATGCGCGAGGCCTTCCAGTCCTTCTCCTATTTTTATAAACACGCCAAAGTCAACAACGCCGGAGATCTCCCCTTGAACCACATCTCCCACATGATATTGAGATACGAGCTCCTTGAGTTCCGCAGTCTCAACGTTTTTCTCCGAAAAAATAATTTTCTCTTCTTTGGAGTCAACCGAAAGCACGGTTACGGTTAATGTCGTCCCCACAAGTTTCTTGAGTTCTTCTAAAATTTTGTCTTTGTCCCCTCCTTCAACGCGCGGGTAATGACTTGCGCGCAATTGGGAGGCGGGAAGAAAGCCGGATAAGCCCTTCCATGCAAGTACGAGCCCCCCTTTGTTTGCCTCAACAACAGGTATTTCAACCGACTCCTTGAGCTTGCGCAACTCTTCAGCTTCGCGCCAAAGCATCTCTTTATCCGCCTGTTCCAACGAGAGCTCAACATATCCGTCTTCGTTTTCCAAGTTCAATACTTTCGCGGTAACAACATCTCCCGTCTTCAGGCTTTTAATCAGATCGCGCGCTTGATAATATTCGCGGCCATACACAATTCCCGTACCAAAGGGGTCAAGACTTACGAAAAGCGCAGCGCCCTTGCGCGCAATAATCAAACCTTCAAGCAAATCTCCAGCCTTCGGAACCGACAGCGTTACTGTCTTAAAAAGAAAATCCATAGGCTGCTGTCGCTTTCTTTCCGCCCCTGTTTGGGCAGGAAGAAAAGACAATGTGGATGACGGAGCAAGCATCATCTTAGTATAAACAGATTTTACGTTTACGCAAGAGTACGCTCAACGCTCTTCTCCCGTAACCAATGACCCCGCCTGCTCCGCCAGCTGGCGGATTCGGCGGGCAGGTGAGAAAACAATAACCAAATAAATGACAATTTCCAAACACCAATAACCAAACGGAAAAGAGCGGGTTTGGGGGCGGCGCCTCTTCAAAAAAAGGAGTTTTTATACTACTATGGGTGTATGATTATCACATATTACGGTACCTCCTGCTTTAAGGTACAGTCAGGCGATTATGTCATCGCGTTTGACCCTCCGTCAAAAGAGAGCGGAATAAAAGCCCCGCGGTTTCAGGCTGATATGGTGCTTTTGAGCCACAACCATGCCGCGCATAACGGAGCGGACACGATGGCCGGCAAAGGAGCAGGGACAACCCCGTTCGTCGTAGCCGGAGCGGGAGAGTACGAAGTGCGCGCCATTCAGATTATCGGAATCCCTACTTATCACGACGATTCCGAGGGAAAAAAACACGGAACAAACACCACCTATATGCTGAATATCGAAGACATTCGCATCTGCCATCTTGGGGACTTTGGAGAATCTGCGTTGCGTCCGGAAACAAAAGAACAGATTGGTGCTGTGGACATTCTCTTTCTCCCCATAGGAGGAGAAACGGTCATGGACACAGAGCAGGCTGTCCGCACCATGAACGATCTTGAACCCCGCATTACAATCCCCATGCACTACGACCAAACCGCGGCAGGACGGAGCATGCTTAAAGCCTTTCTGAAAGAATCCGGTGAAAAAGGCGAAAACGGGCCCGTAGAAAAATTGACGATAAAGAAAAAAGATATGATTACCCACGTTATCGGTGTCGTTGTTTTACAGCCACAGCTGGGAACATAGCGCAATGCGACTTTAGCATGCCAACATGTCAAAATCCCGTTTCGTAGAACAACTACAGCAAAAACCGGAACCCGTGCGAAGGCGCGTTCTTGCTATTACCCTTTTTTCTGCAATGCTGATAATTCTGGGTGTCTGGTTCATGCGCTTCTCTTTACCAAAAGACCGCGCCGCACGGGAACAATCTCCCGGACCGTTCGCGACATTGCGAGCTCCGTTGCACAATCTTCAAGAACAATTGCGCGCCGTTATAAACACATTCCGCACGCAGAAATAACAATGTTATGAATAATCCCGCACCACAATCACAACCCGGAGAAAAAGAGCGCGGCATCGTGCGCGAAATGGAAACCGCGTATTTGGACTATGCGATGTCCGTTATTGTTTCCCGAGCGCTTCCGGATGTGCGAGACGGACTCAAGCCCGTACATCGCCGGATTCTCTACACCATGCACGGAATGGGGCTGACGCACAGCGCAAAATTCCGCAAATCCGCGGCAATTGTCGGCGACTGTCTTGGAAAATATCATCCGCATGGCGACAATGCCGTTTACGACTCGCTCGTGCGCATGGCACAGAGCTTTTCATTGCGCTATCCGCTCATCACCGGACAAGGAAATTTCGGATCCATCGACGGGGATGCGGCAGCCGCCCAACGCTACACCGAAGCGCGCATGTCTCCCATCGCAGCTGAGATGCTCCGCGACATAGAAAGAGAGACGGTGGACTTTCGCCCAAATTACGACGGAGTGTTTGATGAACCGATCGTTCTTCCCGCCGCAATCCCGCAACTTTTACTCAACGGCTCGCTGGGCATTGCCGTGGGCATGGCGACAAACATCCCGCCGCACAATTTAGGCGAGGTAGTGGATGCGACAGTATGCCTTATTGATCACCCCAAGACCCCCGCCGAAGAACTCATGCGTTTTGTGCAGGGACCGGATTTTCCCACCGGTGGGATTATCTTCAATAAGGAGGATATCCACCACGCCTACGCGACGGGGCGGGGCGGAGTCGTGACGCGAGGAGAAACGGAGATAGTGGAGCAAAAAGCCGGACACGCGCAGATACTCATTCACTCCATTCCCTATCAAGTCAACAAGGCCGAGCTCATTATCAAGATTGCGGACCTTGTCCACGAGAAAAAAATTGAGGGTATTAAGGATATCCGTGACGAATCCGATAAGGAAGGCCTGCGCATCGCAATAGACCTGAAGGCGGACGCCTTCGGGCAAAAAATTCTCAATGCGCTCTATAAACACACTGATTTGGAGCGTGTCTTTCATTTCAATATGATCGCGCTCGTTGACGGAATACAGCCGCAGGTGCTCTCGCTCAAAGCGATGCTGGAATTTTTTATCAAACATCGTAATGAAGTCGTCACCCGCCGCGCACAGTTTGACCTCCGCAAAGCTGAAGAGCGCGCGCATATTCTGGAGGGACTGAAAAAGGCGCTGGACCATATTGACGCGGTTATTAAAACCATCAAGGCATCGGCAAACAAGGATTCCGCGCACGCGGCATTGATGAAAACATTCTCGCTCTCCGACCAGCAGGCAACGGCCATTCTGGAGATGCGTCTGCAGACGCTCGCGGGGCTTGAGCGTCAGAAAATTGAGGAAGAACTCAAGGAAAAACAGCAGCTTATCCGCGACCTAAAGGCATTGCTAAAAGACCCGCAAAAAATCTTTGGCGTTATTCGCAGGGAACTCTTGCAGATAAAAGAGAAATACGCCGATGCGCGTAAAACCACGGTTGTCTCCACCGCCATCAAATCGTTCAAGCAGGAAGACCTGATCCCGGACCGCGAAACCGTATTCATGGCAACCGTCGGAGGATATGTTAAGCGCGTCAATCCAGAAGAATACCGCTCGCAACATCGCGGCGGCAAAGGCATTATCGGCATGGCAACCAAAGAAGAAGACGTGGTCTCGGCGCTCTTGTTTGCGCGGACACATGATGACCTGCTCTTCTTTACCAATCGCGGCAAGGTTTATCAAATGAAGGTTTACGACATACCCGAAGAGCGGCGCACCGCGCGCGGAAAGTCCATTATGAACTTTGTGTCGCTTGCACCGAGCGAACAGGTTACGTCCGTGCTGACGGTCCCAAAGACGACGAGAAACAAAGAGCGTTCATTGGTAATGCTCACCAAGAACGGTATAATAAAGAAGGTGGACGCAAAATTGTTTACCGAGGTGCGCAGAAGCGGCATTATTGCAATAAACCTAAAACGCGATGACGTGCTGGGATGGGCGCGCCTAACCGAGCCAAAGAGCGATATCATCATTACCTCGCGAGACGGACAGGCAATACGCTTTAAAGAATCGGACATACGCTCAATGGGCCGTACTGCTGCGGGGGTCTCTGCAATGCGCCTGCGTAAAGGAGACCGTATCGTTGGGGTAGACGTCGTGAGCGCGGACGAAAAATCCGCGCACGTAACCGGACCTGACGCGGAAGAGATTATTGCCATCTCGCGCAAAGGACAGATTATACGCACCGCGCTTGCGCAAATACCGGAACTCGGGCGACAAACGCAGGGAGTGCGTATTATGAACCTTGCGGCGGGAGACGCCATCGCGTCATTAACATGTTTGTAGAGCCTCTATAGTGCCGCTATACATATAATCTTTCGCGGCACAATCACACAGTATAGACAACGTAGTGAAAAGGTTGAAAATTAAGTTAACCCCGTGAGAAATTTAAAGGTTTGCTTTTGGTAAATAGTAGTCTCGGCCACAAAGGCGGCTTCGCCTCATAAAGAATCATCTACACGAAGCGCGCGATGTATTCTGGCAAGGTTAAAGCGGCATTAGTACATGTTTATAAATCCGGAACGTATTATTGAGTCTTTTGACATCACCCCAAAGATGTTCGTTGCGGATATCGGCAGCGGCGCCGGATTTTACACGATACCCATCGCGCGCGCGGTTGGTCCGAGCGGAAGAGTTTACGCCGTTGATGTGCGCCGCGAGATGCTGGAGCTCGTGCAAAATAACGCGCGCCGCGCCGGTTTGCACAACATTCAAACCGTTGTTGCAGATCTTGAGGAGCCTTCCTCCATTTCGCTTCCCGACGCATCCGTGCACGCGGCGGTTCTTGCAAACATTCTCTTCCAAATTGAACACAAAGACGCACTCGCAGAAGAAACGCGGCGCATTATAAAACAAGGCGGAACGGTATATATCATTGACTGGATTCCCCCCGAAATGGAAGACCGGCAATCCGCGCCAGTCCCTCTGGGACCGCCAAAATCCTCCCGTATCGGCAAAAAAACCGTCAGAGAACTTTTTGCCGCCCACGCACTTGTGTTCAAAAAAGAATTCAACGCGGGACTGCACCATTATGGGCTTGCTTTCCAAAAAACCTCATAGCTTTGTACTTTGAATTACGAAATAGCTTCTGCTGCGGCTTCCGCCCACGCGCGATTTCATCTTTCAGCTCGGATTTTGGTAGCGCTGCTACGAAAAATCCTCGCTTCAAGCGAACTCGCGCATGCGCGAAACCCTCGCAACGAACCCATATCGTAACTCAAAGTTTTATGCGCCACACAATATCACTATGAATATCACAAAACTTGAGGCTATTATTTTCGGAGTCGTTGTTGTGCTCGTTGGCATTGCGTTCTTTTTCTTCTCGGGCATCTCCGGTGTGGGCGTTGAGAAGAATCGCGTGCCTGTTACTATTTGGGGAACATTTCCCTCCTCTTTTTTCCGAAGCGCCATTGACGAAATCAACGGGGATCGGGACCAACAATTTGTACAGATACAATACATACAAAAATCCGCCCAGATATACGAAACCGAGTTTCTCAACGCGCTTGCGGCCGGAAAGGGGCCTGACATTGCTCTGATTCCGCAGTATTTCATAGTAAAACACACCGATAAAATTCTCCCGATAGGACAACAGTTCATCGCCCCGCGCGCCTTTCAACAAACATTTATTGACGGAGCGGCTATCTTTACGGGACCTGCCGGAACATTGGCCGTTCCGCTCATTGTGGACCCTTTGGTGCTCTATTGGAACACCGATCTTTTCCGCAATGCCGGAATCGCAAACCCCCCGGGTTTTTGGGATGAATTTCTGACCGACTCGGGCGCGCTAACCTCTACGGGAGCCGAAGGAACATTCCGACAAAGCGGTGCGGCGCTCGGAGAGACAAACAATGTTCCTCACGCAAAAGATGTCCTTGCGCTCCTGATACTGCAGACGGGAAATCCGCTTGTGGATCCGCTCAACCGCACGGTCATCTTTAACCGGAAAGGGACGCTGCCTTTCAGCCCGGCGGAAAGCGCGTTTCGCTTTTTTACCGACTTTTCAAACCCGCGAAATGCGGCGTACAGCTGGAATAGTACGCAATTGCGCGCAGATGAGGCTTTTGTTGCGGGGAAACTTGCAATGTACATCGCGCCAGCAAGCGAATATACGGCCCTGCGAAACCGTAATGCGCACCTCGCAATGGATGTTTCCGGAGTTCCGCAAGTCCGTGGCGGCGCGCTGCGCGCAACATACGCCGATATATCCGGACTCGCAATTACCAGAAACGCCGCCGACCCCGCCGCCGCATGGCGGGCAATAGCGTTACTTACCGGCGATGGCGCAGTCGCAAACATCGCAACGGCAAGCAATCTGCCGCCCGTACGAAAAGACGTGCTTTCGCGCGACACGACAAACCCGATAGGTACGGTGTTTTACCGTGCGGCAGTTCAGTCGCGCTCCTGGCCTGACCCCGACGATGACGCCACAGATAATCTTTTCGCGCAAGCGGTCGCCGCAATCAACTCCGGGAAGCAAGACATCGCCAGCGCGATAACAGAATTGGCAAGCCGCCTGCAGGAACTTCTTCGTCAAAACCCATGAAAAATACGGTCTTCTCTTTACTGCTCGCCTCAACCCTTATTGCAATGCTCGTTGTGGTTACGCCCGCATGGGCACAATCTGCCGCAGAAGACGGACTGATTACCTGCGGGAGAGGCGAGCAGGCGTGCACGGTGTGCGACCTGTTCACTACCGCAAACAATATTATCAATTTCGTTCTCTTCAGTCTGCTCACACCGCTCGGTGCCGCCATGATTATGTACGGAGGGGCGGTGCTCCTTACTTCGGGCGGCTCACAGCAGAAAAAAGAACAGGGAAAAACCATTCTCACCAACACCGTTATCGGCATCTTCATTGCGTTTGCCGCATGGGCAATAATCAATACGGTATTGGGCACCATTGCAAATCAGAACAGAGTGCACCTCTTCTGGGAAGAATTCCCGCAATGCGCAGGCACGGCGACGGTGGGCGCGGGGACGGGTGGAGCGGGCGGCTCTCTTCCGTCTTCCCCGGCAAATACATCCGCCACAACAGGAACGGGCAGCGGCGGTGCGCCATCAAGTTTTCAGACGCGAAGCGCCGGGGAGCAAATTGCAAGCACGCCAACAACAAATACATTGCTTCAGGATTATCGAGCTCTTGGCGAAGCAACCTTCTCTAGGCGTTTTTGGGAACAATATCTAGACTCTTTATCTCAAATTCAGAATATCCCCAACAAAGAAGCAGAAGAAAATTCCATCACTTCTGCTGCATTTTTTCAAATAGACGAACTCGCTAACCAACTGGGAACGCCTGACAATCAGGTGACTCCCGCAGAAAAAGCAAAAGTATATGAGTTTCTGATGAGATTTGACATAGAAGAAGTGGCTAGTACCCAGCTATATTCAGGGATAGTTGCGGGGTATAACCACACGCGGAGAGAACCGACGAGTTGGGGGCTTATCCCTGGTATCACCTACCGCCAAGTGTTACTCGACGGCACCGTTAACCATGCAAGTACTCCGTTTACGGAACCACAAGGTATTACTGGTCCCCAAACAGACATGAGCACTTTTTAAAATACATGATTATGATAATCCACGATGTTGTCCACACCCCGATAAAACGCTTTTTGCGTCCCGGCGCGTTCCAATTTATAATATATAAGGGCTTCTTGAAAAGGACCATATTTATCCCAATAATCCTTTTTGTGCTGTTCCTTGCCCCCGCAACGGCAACATTCGGGCAGGA
>JACPCQ010000069.1 GCA_016179715.1 Parcubacteria group bacterium | reverse complement strand
ATGAGCAAGCTCCCAAAGAAAAAAATCTCCAAAGGGACAATATACATCCTTGCTACATATAACAATACCCTTATCACACTGGCTGATGAGCACGGCAATGCTATTTTGCAGTCAAGCGCGGGGGCTCTGGGTTTTTCCGGCGCGCGCAAAAGCACGCCGTATGCCGCAGCAAAGGTTGCCGAACTTATCGCAGAGAAGGGAAAACTCATTGGTTTACAAGAGGCGGGAATCTATATAAAGGGAGTGGGTGCGGGCAGAGAATCGGCGGTGCGAGCATTCGCTGCCCAGGGAATTGAATTTCCGTATATCAGGGATGTCACACCGCTTCCCCACAATGGGCCGCGGTTGCCGAAACCTCGAAGAGTATAAGCGCTTCGCTTTAAATCAAAACGTAAAATGCAAAAATCAAAATTACAATGCAAAATACAAAAGTTTTTAAAACTACCCCGACACAATCGGGATACCGGTATTTTGATTTTTAAATGTTAAACTTTGAACGGGAAATATGATGGATGCAAAATGCAAAATATGCAGGCGCGCGGGTGAAAAACTCTTTTTGAAGGGGGAACGTTGCCATACGCCGAAATGCGCGGTTGTTCGTAAACCATATCCGCCCGGAATTCACAGCAAAAAACGGGGACGGAAGCTTTCGGAATATGGTTTACAGCTCCGACAAAAACAAAACCTGCGTTCGTTGTACGGAATGAGAGAACGCCCATTCCGCAACATCGCGCAGGAAGCAATGCGCAATAAAGAAACGAGAAATACAGAACAGCTCTACCGCCTGCTTGAACTTCGGCTGGACAATGTCGTCTTCCGCCTCGGGCTTGCGGTTTCACGCAGCAGGGCGCGACAAATAGTAAGCCACGGACTTATCACAATCAACGGACGTCGGGTCACCATACCGTCTTACCGCGTACATCCGCATGATCGCATTGCCGTACGGCCTCAATACAAAACATCGCCGCTGTTCCAGGACATTGATGTGCTGCTAAAAAAATACCAGCCCCCCGCATGGATTTCTCTAGACAAAGAAAAAAAAGAAGGCGAAATTATCGGCACGCCAGCCATAGAAGACCCGTCTATGCTTCCGCAGTTAAACACCGCTATTGCCTTTTATTCGCGCTAAAATCAATCTTGCACAAGCGCCTTTGGGGCATTTTTGTGCGCTTAGTTGACATTTGTTTTCTGTTATTCTATGATTTTTATGTCGTCTTTTCCAGCCAATTTATTATTTAATATTTTTTTAATACTCATAGAACACCATGATGCAGCTTGATATTATTCCCCCCGTTCCTCCGCGAGTTGTCTACGAGGACGAGACGCGGGGAGAATATGAAATAGACGGTCTCTCGCCGGGCTACGGTTACACACTAGGCCCGGGAATACGCCGTATCTTGCTTTCTTCCCTGCCGGGAGCGGCAATCACTTCTGTAAAAATAGAGGGAGCAAATCATGAATTTATGACCCTACCCGGAGTAAAGGAAGACGTGCTTTCCATACTGTTAAATCTCAAGCTCGTTCGCCTGAAGGTGCACGCAACAGAACCCCAACAAATCAGCATCACCGCAAAAGGGCAAAAAACGATAACCGCAGCAGATTTTGCCGCGCCGACACAAGTAGAAATTGTGAACAAAGACGCGCCGATCGCCACTCTCACCGCAAAAGATGCGGTATTCAATTTAGAGGCTGTTGTGGAACAAGGTCTTGGCTACATTCCGCGAGAGGTATTAAAAAAAGAAAAAGTCGGAGTCGGAGTGATGACATTAGACGCCACAATGACCCCGATCAAACGAGTAAATTATGAGGTGGAAAACATGCGCATCGGGGACCGCACGGATTATAACCGTCTGCGTTTCTTTATAGAAACAGACGGTACCATCACTCCCAAAGAAGCGTTTACGCGCGCGGTTGAAATTTTTATAGCGCAACTGGAACCTCTGCGAGGCCGCGCTGTGCCGGCCGCTTCGGAAGATACAGTAACGGAAGACGGGGAAGTCACGGAAGACGCCGCAAGCCAAGAATCCCTTTCTGAAGAATTCGCCCCAAGAAAAAAAGAGGAAGGAGGCGAGGAAGACCCGCTAAAAATCCGCGTTGAAGACCTCAAGTTGTCTTCACGCACTCTAAACATCCTTTCCCAAGCGGGAATCCGAACCGTCGGCGGTCTGGTAAAAAAGAGAGAAGAAGACCTGCTCTCCATTGAAGGATTCGGAAAAAAATCAGTACAGGAGATTAAACAAGCATTGGA
>JACPCQ010000016.1 GCA_016179715.1 Parcubacteria group bacterium | reverse complement strand
TGTTGCGCTTTATGGGTTACGTGTGCGCGATAAAAAAAGAAGCATGCCGGGCGTCCCTTCGCGGATTTGACATTTTTGTCAGAAATGGTATATTTATCACAGTTCTTTTTCTGCGTCTTAGAAACTCTAGACAAATAGGGAGGTTCACGTGGAAGACAAGAAAGCCCTTGTCATTTCTGGTTTCCCGGCTGCACGCAGTAGATTCTCTGCTGCCTTGCAGTCTTTGCATGGCCTTTTTGCCGTCGTCTTTGAGGAGGGAACTTTCCGGGCAGCGCTCCTGCGCGCGCCGTCCTGCGATGTCATCGTTGTGGATGATGTCGTGGCGGAAGGAGGCGTTGGGCCGGGTGAAGTGAAGCAACTTCGGGGGGCAATGAAGGGCGGCGCAAAACTTCTTGTCTGTATTGAACCCGGGTTGGCGCAGGAGGGTGTTTTAAAAATGGTTGGCGCAGACGCTGTCCTTTCTCGCAACGAAGTCAGCGAGAAAACCCTTCTCCGGGCGCTCGGAGAAGTGTAAATTATGGCCCTGCGGGGCATTGCGGCGGGTGCTTGATATCGGACAGGGGGATGCGCTGTTTATCCGCACGCCGCGCGGAAACCAAATACTCATTGACGGCGGTCCGGGAAGGGCGGTACTCGGCAAGCTGAATACGGTCATGCCGTTTTATGACCGTTCCATTGACCTGCTTATACTTTCTCATCCGCACGCGGACCATCTCGGAGGCCTGGTTGAGGTGCTTAAGCGTTATCATATAGGCGCGGTGCTGGATTCGGGAACGGAAACGGATAGCGGCCTGTTCGTGGAATGGAAACGGGAACTCGCGGACCGCCGCGTGCGGCATATTACCGCGCGGAGAAGCATGCGCCTTGCGTTGGATGAACAGCTTTTCTTTGACGTACTGCTCCCGTCTCGCGACGTAACGCATGCAGGAATACACGACGGCATGCTGGTGGGACTACTGCGTTACGGAAATACGGAGATATTTTTTTCCGGGGATATGGAGCAAAACCTTGAGCGGTACCTTCTTGCGCTGGGAGACGTGCCGGATATTGATGTACTTAAGGTCGGGCATCACGGCTCGCGCACCTCTTCGTCGGAAGCCCTGCTTGCGATAGCGCGTCCGGAGTACGCGCTTATCTCTGCCGGTCTTGGAAATACATACGGCCACCCGCATGAGGAAACCCTTGCTCGCTTTCGTGAATACGATGTAACCGTTTTTCGCACCGACATGCAAGGCACAGCCGTTGCGCGAAGCGACGGAGAAAAAGTTACAGTGCGGCCGCAGAGGTGCATACTCCTGTTTTGCTGGTAGGCGCCATAACGCGCGGCGTTGCGTTTTTACGCTGGCGTGGTATATTGGAGGGGTGTGCTTCCCGTCGCACATTTTATTTTTTCAGGCGGGGCAATAGTCCTGCAATTATCTTATGAAAGGATACCCGTTCCCGATTTTTAAGACGGCAATACCGGGCAACAATCAGATTTTTCGGTTGGAAGACCCCGTTGAACGCCGGAAATATTTTACCTTGAAGGCCGGTCCGGAGATTGAACGCATCCGCGGTTTTCTTGAACACAACACGTTTGTCGGGTTTTTGCTGGGGAAAAAAAACGCAGGAAAGGGCACCTACTCCAAGCTTTTTATTGAAGCGGTCGGGCCGGAGCGGGTCGCGCATATTTCAGTGGGGGACATCGTACGCAGTGTGCATCGTGATCTTTCCGATGCGGCGAAGAGAGAAGAATTGATTGCGTTTTTGCAACACCGTTACCGCGGGTTTATTAACATTGAGAAAGCGCTTGATATTATTACCGGCCGGGATACTGCCTCATTATTGCCAACGGAAGCGATTCTGCCCTTGGTGGAACGCGAGATTGGGCGGCTGGGACGCAAGGCCGTATTTATTGACGGGTTTCCCCGCGGAATGGATCAGATTTCATACTCCCTTTATTTCCGGGCGCTCATTGGATACCGCGACGATCCGGACTTTTTTGTATTTATTGACGTTCCGGAAGCAATTATTGATGAGCGAATGAAATACCGCGTTGTGTGTCCGCACTGTCATGCTCCGCGCAACACAAAGCTGCTGCGTACCAAAGAAGTGGGTTTTGACCCGCAGACAGAAGCTTTTTATCTTATTTGTGACGACCCCACCTGTCCGAATCGCCAGCGCATGGTAGCAAAAGAGGGTGATGCGCTGGGCATTGAAGCGATACGCGACCGCATTGAGGTTGATGACCGGATAATCAGAAAACTGCTTGACCTGGAGGGCGTTCCGAAAATATTTTTGCGTAACGCGATTCCGGTGGAAAACGCAAAAGAATACATTGATGATTACGAAATCACGCCCGCCTTTCGCTATCAGAAGAAACCGGACGCTGATGCCGTGGATGTTATAGAAGAGCCGTGGGTGGTCAATGATGACGACGGTGTGCCCTCGTACAGTCTTATGCCGGCCCCGGTTGCGGTGTCGCTTATAAAACAAACTGCACGGGTGCTGGGATTATAATGCTCTGATACGGCGCGATATTTTCAGGGCTAGGCAATTACAATAAACATGAAATTTCTCTCGGGGCGTTTTCTCGTCACGTTGCTCATCCTTATTTTGCTTGGCCAGCTGGCGTGGGTAAAATTATACGCGTCATCTGTCGCGCTTCCTCCGTTTTTTTTGGAATTTGATGCGCTTTTGCATTTTGGGGGCGGCATGCTGACGGGACTTGTTGGGTTGCGATGGCTGCGTGAGCGTTTAGGTACGGATGTAGACGTACGGAGAACGTATGTTGCGATTATCGGAATGCTTGGTTTTGTCGCGCTTGTCGGTGTTTCTTGGGAAATATACGAATTTCTTTTAGACCGTTTTTTTTCATCTGCGTTAGGATTTTCCAATCAACCCAGCCTTGCCGACACTATATCTGATCTCTTTTTTGATATTTTTGGCGGTGCGGCGGCGTTACTTCTTTCTTTGCGCGCGGCGCTCACCTTGCGTCGGCAGTAGTGCGGCCTGTCGTTCCTGTTGTACAATGGGTTGATACGAAGCAAGAAAGAACGCTTGCTCAATCCTAAACATCGCTAAAATCCAAAACATCATGCCGGAAAACGCCCCTCTTGGACGCCAAAGAAAAAAGCGTATGCACCGCCGCGGCGGTGCGTATATGAAAGATATCGTATATGGCGCAAATGACGGCATCATTACGACGTTTGCGGTTGTTGCCGGAGTCATGGGCGCCTCGCTTCCTCCGGTGACCATTTTATTGCTGGGGATTGCAAACTTGCTTGCGGACGGTTTTTCTATGGCGACGTCCAACTACCTTGGAACAAAATCGGAGCTGGGATATATGGGGCGCGAGCGCGGGGTGGAGGAGTGGGAGGTACGGCATCTGCCTGCAGAAGAGAGGGCGGAGGTACGCAATATTCTTGCGAGCCGCGGCTATCAAGGAGAAGACTTGGAACAACTCGTCCGGCTTATTGCAAAGAACAAAAATTTTTGGGTGGATTTTATGATGTCCGAGGAGTTAGGATTCGCCCCGCATGATGCTCATTCTCCGCTAAAGAGTGCGGCGGCAACAATGGTCGCTTTTGTGCTTGCCGGATTTGTCCCTATCGTTCCCTACCTTTTGCTTTCGGCGGGTTCTTTTGCTTTTTTCTTTGCGGTGCTGGCAACGGGTGCGGCCCTTTTTGCGGTCGGTTCATTGCGTTCGCTATTTACCGGCAAACGCTGGTCTGTCGCCGGGCTTGAGATGCTTCTGGTCGGAGGTGCGGCCGCAACCATCGCGTACGGTACCGGCGCGCTCATCAGTAGCCTCGTTCGCTAGATGATTTTGGAGAGTTCTACACCTTCTTTTGCTGCGGGAGCTCTTCAAGTTTGAGTGTTTGCTCCAGCTCTTTTCCTTCACGCAGTACCGTAAGCGTGATAGTCTCGCCGATGGCATGTTCGGAAACAACATCCTCCAGCGTATTTTCTTGCGTAAGCGGCTTTCCGTTGCTTTGGGTGACAATATCAAATTCTTTAAGTCCGGCCTTTTCCGCAGCGCTTCCGGGAACTATTGAGGGCTCTCCCGGAACGCCTTCATTGATAATGAGCGCCCCTTGATTTGTCGGAAGACGAAAACGTTTCTGCATCTGCTCATTCAAAAGTACGTAGCGAATACCCAGAAACGGCCTGCGGATGTGCCCGTGGCGTCTGATTTCTTCCAAATCCTTTTTCGCTTCTTCAATGGGAATCGCAAAGCCGATGTTTTGCGCGCCAAATACAACCGCGACATTAATACCGATAACCTCTCCTTTCAGATTGACCAGCGGCCCGCCGGAGTTTCCGGGGTTTATGGCCGCGTCGGTCTGAATAAGCCCGCGTAATCGTTGCTGGTTTCCGCTCATGTCGGTGGTCGCGGTAATAAGGCGCGAGAGTCCTGACACGACGCCGGTAGAAACAGAATTTTGAAACTCACCTAGTGCGTTTCCGATAGCCACCACAGTCTGCCCAAGCCGCAGCCCCATGGTCGTGCCCAGCGGCATGGTAGGCAGTTTTTTCTCGTCAATGCGCAATATCGCGACGTCTTTTACCGGATCACGCGCAAGCACCGTTGCTTCGTAATGTTTTCCTCCGGAGGTAATAACCGTGTAATTTGCTGAAGGATCCATGACAACGTGCTTATTGGTAAGTACCAGCCCGTTTGCCGAAATAATAAACCCCGACCCGCCGCCAAGCTTTATGCGTCCTTCTTCATCGCGCGGGGCAAGCCGCAACTGCTGTTCCAAAAGTTCGCGGTATGGCGCGAGCGCGCCGATTTCTCCTTGCGGGATGTCTTTTTCCAACTGCGCGACGTTTTTTGAAATGGCGATGCTGACAACAGCGGGCAACGCTTTCTCAACGGTCTGAACAATGACGTCTTGGTATTCCATGAAGCGGTGTGTTATGTTGTAATAGATTTACCGATATCACGGTTATTATAGCGTACTGCAGACCTGTCGGCAAAGTGCCCCGTGCTTTTTACCAGCCCCATGCGGCAGGTTTTGCCCCCATAGTTCAATGGACAGAACAAAGGACTCCTAAGCCTTAGATCTCCGTTCAATTCGGAGTGGGGGCACCGCCTTGTTTTTTTAATTTTTTAACACGCAGAATATTTTGGGCCCGTGGCGCAATTGGTAGCGCGCCTCCATGGCATGGAGGAGGTTGTCGGTTCAAGCCCGATCGGGTCCACCAATATGTTTTCGTGGGAACCACAATTTTTTGATATTTTTGGGGTGCTTGGTTTTGTGTATATTGTCGGGCTGTCTCTGTTGGGATTGGTTGGTAAGCAATTGCCAAAATGGATGTTTGTCATTCTCCTGTTGATAGGAGTTACCGGTTTACTGATAGACACCCTGATAGTTTACACGTTTTATATAAAGTAGTTCTTGTTAAATCCCTACGCTTCCCAATACGCCACACGCGTGGCGTATTGGTGGGTGGTTTGCTACTATATTGTTATTATGGAAATCCTTGCAGAAACATTAGATGTTATCGGGAAAATCATGATTGCGTATGCGGCAATCATGGTGCATTACCGCTTTCGTAAAGAGCACAAAATTGATGAGCAAGTATTTCACTCTATGCGCCGCGAGCAGATAGGCGGCATTGTCGGCGTGGTGCTGATTGTCGCCGGATACGTGTTGCGTCTGTTATTGTGACGATAAGAGAAATTAAGCGGCGGAAATTGGCACAAAGCAGAAGAGGGCCCTCAAGGGACCCTCATTCTTGTGAGCGGCAACTGCTTTGACATTGCGGCTGCCGCGGCGGCGCGCCTGCGCCGCTCGCGCGCAATTGTCCATCCTGTCCACAGCATTTTATTGAAGATGCCGGGAGGGATGTTGGCAGTTTTTGCGGCGTACTGCACCTTCCCATCATTTCCCGGAAAAATCGCGGTTATGGAGTGCGGGCAAGAGGAAAGGGTTATCTGAAATGTACAGGCGGGCACAACTTTCCCTCCGCACCGCCGCACCTCTCTCACGCCAGTGACCTCAATGGACATGTTCCACCCTCCTTCATAATAGGATTAGGAATTATCCCTTGGCGGGAGGTAATGACCTTCACTTTCTCCCCGTGAAGTTTTCTTGCTTGGTCTGGACCAAGCCGAAAGAGCTTTTGTGCCTCTGCCGTCAGTTTGCGGAGTTGCCCCTTGTCATCTCTCATCTCGGCACTCCGCTTGCTAAGGAGATTCTCTGCAGGCGAAAAGCTTGCAAGCAGGACCTTTCCTTCCGGCCGCTCAAACGTGAACAAAATGCCGTTTGCGCGCAAGGTTACGACAAGCGGGGTCTCCTCGCCCCACATAAATGAAATTTTCTTTAATGAAAATTGCAGAGACTTTTTTCTCACCGCAGTTCCTCCGTGCCGCTTGTTTATTATACCGTGCCTGAAAAGTCGCTGACTCTGTTGCAACAATTGCATTTTTAGGCCATAATGTCAATAGTCGTATTGTGCAAAATCTGCGTCTTTTGCCATACTGTGCCGTATGGAGACGTGCCGGAGTGGCTGAACGGGGCGGTCTCGAAAACCGCTATACCAGCAATGGTATCGGAGGTTCAAATCCTCCCGTCTCCGCAGCGAACGAAGTGAGCGAGGAAGACGGAGCGCTGCGCTTGTGCGCAGCGCGTGAGGATTTGAAGCGCGCAGCGATGTTTTGCGAGCAGCGGGCGAGCAAAACCGCGAGCGGCGGCCTGCGAATCCCGAGGCGGAAGCCGAGGGAATTTGTAGGCAAATCCTCCCGTCTCCGCCTTCGCCACGACGTAGCTTTAGCGAAGTCGGGATTAATAAAAGCTACGTCGGGCTACGGCGTGACGAAGTCCGCCTTCGGTTCGCCGAAGCGAACCTTCGACGTGATGAAGTCCGCCGACAGATTCGCGAAGGCGACTTTCGCTAAAAGTATTTATGTATTACGTTTATAGTTTACAATGCAAAGACGGTTTTTACGTTGGTTGTACTGACGATATCGAAGATAGATTAGGTAGACATCAAAAAGGTCATGTGCCAGCAACCGCAAAGCGTTTGCACTTATCCTGAAGCGCGGGAGCTGCTTGACGACAAAGACGGGTTTGACGAGGTTGTAAAAATTCTTGACGGCTCTGGGAGAAGCCCGCATCAGTAACAGTATGGCGAGGCTCCGAATACCCCACCCCGTCGTTGGCGGGGCGGGGTATTCATCTTTCCGTATGGATATCCATACGGAAATTTTTGTGCTATACTACGCTTGTTATGAAAACGCGGCGCGAGGTCGGACACGAGTCCGTGCGTAAAATCCAGCAGAGCAAGGGGTCGTATCTCATGAGCATTCCCATGCGCATTATACGGCAACTCGGGTGGAAAGAACGTCAGAAGGTGGTTGTGAAGAAGCAGGGAAAGGGATTTGTGGTGCGCGACTGGAAACCGAAGCAGGCAGGAAAAAAGTAACTTATATAAATAGCGATAAAGAAACTTTGGCGCATGGTAACAATCGCAGGATTTTCAGTGTCATTGCCGGTTTCGGTGCTTGCGGGAGCATTATTGTTGCTTGCATTTTGGGTGTTTTGGCTGCAGTTGCGCCTGCGCCGTCTGCTCGGCGGCGCAAAGGGACAGGACCTGGAATCCGTACTTTATCGGCTTGCCAATGATATGAAAGTGTTGTACAATGCCCGCGACGAGATACGGCGGACACTCGCGGCAGTTGAGGAGCGACTACAGCGAAGCGTCCAGCATATACGAGTGTTGCGATTTAATCCCTTTCGCGACGGCGGGGGAGACCAAAGTTTTACGGTTGCGCTATTGGATGAGCAGAAAAATGGCGTGGTCTTTTCCAGCTTTCATTCGCGCGACGGGGTGCGTATCTATGCCAAGCCCGTCACCGGCGGCGGGTCTGTGTATCCACTCTCTGAAGAGGAACAAGAAGCCATTAAACACGCCGCCTGATATGTTTCGGTCCGGCACGAACCAATATCAAGACGTGCTGCTGCAAGTCGTTTCCGCTTTGATGTATCTGGGCGTCTATGCATATGATGATAACAACAGCAAAAACAACGACAATAAAACTTTCTGCCCGCGCTCCAATCGTGGTGGTGTTGGGGCATGTTGACCACGGAAAGACGACACTGCTTGACCGCATCCGCAGCACATCGGTTGCCGCCGGAGAATCCGGCGGTATCACGCAACATTTCGGCGCATATCAAGTGATGATACCGCATACAGAAACGGCGCAAGGCGGCATGATTACTTTTTTGGATACGCCCGGACACGAAGCGTTTTACCGTATGCGCGCGCGGGGTGCGGCGGTGGCGGATGTTGCGGTGTTGGTGGTTGCCGCGGACGACGGGGTAAAGCCGCAAACGCTAGAATCGTTGGAAGCGATTCGCACAAGCGCCCTGCCTTTTGTTGTCGCGCTTAACAAAACAGACAAGCCGGATGCGAATCCGGAACGCGTTAAAAAGGAGCTTGCCGAACATGACGTGCTTATTGAAGAGTGGGGCGGGAAAGTTCCGATTGTTGCGGTTTCGGCAAAAACCGGTTCGGGGATTCCGCAGCTCTTGGAAATGATTTTACTGGTTGCCGAAATGGAGGATTTAAAGGGGGATATTTCCGCACCGGCTTCCGGCGTGGTGGTTGAGTCGTCTTTGGATTCCCGCCGCGGGAACACCGCAACGTTGGTAATCCGTGACGGCACACTGCATGGCGGTGAATGTATTGTTGCCGGAAGCGCGGTGGTGCGTGTGCGTATTTTTGAAGATGACCGTGGACATCCCATCACGTCTGCACATTTTTCCGCTCCGGTACGTGTGGCCGGATTCAACATACTGCCGCCGGTAGGGGCAATATTTCGGGTATGTCAAAGCAAAGAAGAGGCCGCCGAAGCGGCAGCTCATTACAATACCGAACATGCCACTGCACAACACCCCGAAAATACTGGAGAAAACGCCGAAGTTTTGATAGTGCCGATTATCATCAAAGCGGATGTTGCCGGATCGCTTGAAGCGCTGGTGGATATGAGCAAGAACTTGAGCGGCTCCGCCGTTACTATCCAGGTATTGCGCGCGGCGGTAGGGAATCTTAATGAAGACGATGCACAACTGACTGCAGGCAAGGAACGCGTGCTGGTTATCGGATTTCGCGTGATTTTTGAACCGAAGATTGAGGAACTTTTCCGGCGCAGCGGTGTGCGCGCACAAGTCTTTGATGTAATTTATAAAGCGCGCGAATGGTTGAAGGAAACGGTTGAAGCGATGCTGACGCCGGAGATAAGCGAAACAACACTCGGAAAGGTTTCTGTGTTGAAGGTATTTAAGCAGAAAACGGCAGAAGCAATTATCGGAGGCCGCGTGCTTTCTGGTCTTGCGCGCGAGGGCAGCGTTGTCGTTATTGAGCGCGCGGGGGAGCGTGTTGGCGAAGGAGCGGTAAAACAATTACAGCAAAATAAAGTTCCCGTGCGCGAAGTGTCGGAAGGAAATGAATACGGAATGCTCTTGCGAACAGCGACGGTAATGGAGGAGGGAGATAGCCTTCTTATTATTGAGCGAAAAACCGTTGCGCGCTCGCTTGACGCATAATGCATCTATGCAGATATTATACCGGCAGAAACGCGTTCAATCTTTGGTGGAGCGTACTGTCATGGATTTTGTTTCCCGCCAGACTGACCCGGGTACGGTTGTGACGGTTTCGCGTGTCGCGCTTTCTCCTGATCTAAAAAACGGAACGGCGTTTCTGCTTATTTATCCGGAAACACACGCGCGGGAGATGCTTGCAACATTGCAGTCGTGCGTGTCCGAGTTGAACCGCCAACTTTTTAAAACATTGCGGATGAAAACGCCGCCAAAGGTGGCGTTCACACTCGATGCCGGGGAGCGGCGGAGACAGCGAATAGAGGAGATTCTCCGACAAGAGAAAAAAACGTAAAATAAAGGTAGTGGAAATGGCTGCGCTGTTTTTTGCGGCAGCATTCTCCCAGTATTACAGAAAGGAAATAAGAATCCCGCCTTCGTTTGAACTGGTTTCAATAACAACCGTTGTTGTCGGCATGACGCACGGCCCCTTAGCAGGCGCGGTATTCGGCGGAGTGGCCGGACTGGCAGCAGAAATACTCAGC
>JACPCQ010000015.1:9577-10609 GCA_016179715.1 Parcubacteria group bacterium | reverse complement strand
GCAGTAGGGTCCGAGCTGTTTGTCAATCCTTACCGCACAGTAGAGGTCAAACAAATCACTTGATGCCGGGACTCCTTCGGCAAGGCCTCCGACTCCGAAGTGGGAAGCGCAATACCGTTCAAGCAATGCCAGAATCTGCGACTCCTGCCTGCTCGGGAGCTTTGCCGCTTTCCGGAGTATTCCCGCAAGTACGGGAATATCAACGGAGTGGAATGCGCCCCTCAAGTCAACGAGATAGAAGAAACATTGTCCGGCATGGCGCTTCACGTTCTTTGCCGGTGAGTCTCCGGGCTTGCATCCGGTGGCGTACGAGCTTTCTGAAGGAAGCGTGCGCAAGAAGCGGAGCAGGCGGATGTGTACCTCGCGCATGGCTTTGTTTGGCACCTCTAATTTACGCATCTTGCCGTGCCCGCTCATCGTGTGTCCACAGAAACGTACGTATAGCCTCATTGCGGGAGGTTCGGGAAATGTTCTCAAGGTCTCATCAAATCCGACACCGAATATTTTATCGTGTAATGACAGTTGCATCGCGAGCTCCTTTCAAGGCGTGTGTTGGACTAAGAAAATATGAGCACATGTTAAACAGCTTTGCTGTCATCATACAGAAAAGCGCGCGGTAGGACAACAACCATTTTTGCCATGGTCTCCCGATTGTGTCGAGTGCGAGAGTGTGCCACAATGACAGCAGAAAACAGCGCAGAAAAAACGCGCGGGGTATCTTATGGTAAAAAAGAAAAGAAAAATTGCCGCGCTGAAAACCGGTTGGAAGATTATATTCAAATACCTGCTCAATTATCGGGGAGAAATGATTTTGCTCTCTGGGCTGGGCATTATTTCCGCGCTTGCGAACGGGGTTGTGCCGTATGTGACCGGACGGTTTTTTGACGCGATTATCGCGCCGTCTGCCGCGCGGCTCTTTTCTCTGCCGTCGCTTCCGTTTTGGGCTCTATTTATGACTGTGTGGGCGTTCGTGCAAATTATTGCAAACGTGACGGACTGGAGACTGGATGTACGCCGCGCACGCTTCGGCAA
>JACPCQ010000015.1:0-9567 GCA_016179715.1 Parcubacteria group bacterium | reverse complement strand
GTGGAGAATGTCATTATTGAGCTTGCGCCCCGCTTTTTGAGTGTAATTGTTGGCGTGGTCGTGGTGCTTTTTATAAAGCCGGAAGCAAGTGCGGTGCTTTTTGCGGGTATTATTATTTATACTTTGCTACTTCTTCGCGTTGCCGCTCCCGCCGCCTCGCTCCAGCGACAGTCTCATCGGGCATATAGCGAGGCGTTCGGGAGCGCTTATGACGCGCTCTATAACGTGGAGACGGTAAAGCAGTTTACCGCAGAGCGTCATGAAGCAAAGTCATTTTCCCGTAAGTTTATTGATGTTGCGGCGAAGCTCTCATTCAACATTGACCGTATCTGGAGCACGATGGGGTTCTATCAGCGCATGATTGTAACGTTAACGCAGCTGGCGATATTTTTCTTGTCTATTTACGCCATTTTTCAGGGACGGATGACGCCGGGCGAGCTGATTGCGCTTAATGGGTACGCGGCAATGATTTTCGGGCCGTTTGTGACGCTGGGGTATAACTGGCAGACGATACAAAACGGCGTGGTGGCGGTGGAGCAGGCAGAACGGGTGTTGAGCGCGCCGACGGAACGGTATACGCCGCCCGGTACAGGGGTGCAATTGAAGCGCCTGCGCGGTGAGGTAGAGTTTCGCCATGTATCGTTTCGGTATGGAGCGCGTGAGCGGACGGTGTTGCGTCGTGTAAGTTTTACCGTGCGGCCCGGCGAGGTTATTGCGCTGGTGGGGGAGTCGGGAGTTGGGAAAAGCACGATTGCCAGTCTTCTGTCCGGTTATTATTTTCCTTCCTCCGGCAATATTTTTATTGACGGGCACGATATCAGCACGCTTGACCTTGTTGCGTTGCGTTCGCGCATCGCAGTGGTGCCGCAGGAAGTACTGCTTTTTAACGGGACAGTTCGGATGAATATCCGTTACGGAAATTTTACGGCCTCGCAGGGGGCGGTGAGGGATGCCGCCAGGGAAGCGTATGCGGACAAATTTATTGAGCAGTTTCCGAGAAAGTATAGCCAGATTGTGGGAGAGCGCGGTGTAAAACTCTCGGTGGGGCAGAAACAGCGCATCGCAATTGCGCGCGCCATATTGCGCGACCCGGCAATTCTCATTTTGGACGAGCCGACCAGCGCTTTGGATATTCAGACCGAGCAGGACATCACCACATCGCTTGAACGGCTTATGAAGGGCCGCACGACGTTTATCATCGCGCACCGGTTAAGCACGGTGCGCCGCGCGGACAGAATTTTGGTTTTTGAGAAAGGGAATATCGTGGAAGAAGGAACGCACGATGCGCTGATTGCAAAAAACGGCATTTATGCCGCGCTGTACCGCCTGCATACGGGTCTGCATTAACACCTGCGCACAGGGCTCATGCGGCTATGGAAATTTTGTGCGTCTTTGATTATACTAAATGTGCCTTACCAGAGGCATATTTTCTGTAATCATAATGCATGAGATTTCTATAGCGGCGGAGGCCGTCTTTAGCATTTTTGGTTTTCCGGTTACAAACACCCTGCTCATGGGGTGGTTTGTTTTGTTGGCGCTGGGGGGTGCGGCGTTTTTCTTTCTGCGCCGTCCGAAACTTATCCCGTCGGGGGTTCAAAATATCTTTGAATTTACCGTAGAAGCCGTGCTTGGTCTTTTGGAGTCTTCTTTTGGAAGTCGCGAGAAAGCGGAGCGCTACTTTCCTTTTATTGCGACAATTTTTCTTTTTATTTTAGTTTCCAACTGGTTTGGCATCTTTCCTTTTCTGGGCGCCATCAGCGTTTTTCACTTCGTGGACGGGCATGAGGCCTCAATCCCGCTTTTTCGCTCAAGCGCGAGCGATATCAACTTCACGCTTGCCCTTGCAGTCCTCTCCGTTTTTGCGACACAATTTTTTGGTATTGCCGCAATCGGTTTTTTCAAATACGCAGGCCGTTTTATTTCATTTCGGAACCCCGTCGCGTTTTTTGTGGGGGCACTTGAAATAGTTTCAGAAATTGCTAAAATAATTTCGTTCTCGTTTCGTTTGTTTGGGAACATCTTTGCCGGCGAAATACTCCTGCTCATTATCGGCTTTCTGGCGCCTTATGGAGCGCCGGTACCGTTTCTCATGCTGGAGATATTCGTGGGATTGGTGCAAGCGCTGGTGTTTGCGATGTTAACCACCGTTTTTGTCAGTATCGCGGTAGCGGAACACCAGTGAAGTTCGTGTGCAAGCGGTTTTTGTGAATTTTTGCCGTAAGTTAATTATTAATCGTTAGCTTAATTATTCAGGTCGTCATGGATATTTCTAAGGAGTTTGCTATTGCGATTATCATGGCGCTCGGCACCATGATGCCGGCATTTGCCATCGCGCTTATCGGCGCGAAGGGGTTGGAGGCAATCGGGCGCAACCCGGAGGCGTCCAACAAGGTGCAGACGGCAATGATTCTTGCCATCGCGTTTGCGGAGGCCATTGCCATCTATGCCCTGGTGGTTTCGTTGATTTTGAAATTCGTCTAGCGGGTTAGTTGCGGATTGCAGGCGTCCTGTTTTCGGGACGCCGTTTCGCGTGCATGGAAATTTTTCTGCATAAATTTGGAATAGATGTTCGTCTCATCATCGCGCAAGCGGTCAATTTTGGGGTGTTATTTTTTCTGTTGTATCGTTTTGCGTATCGTCCGATATTGAGGATGCTCGAGGAGCGCAGAGTGCGCATCGCCGACGGAATGAAAATGCGCGAGGATTCAGAAAAACGGCTGGAAGAAGCAGAGCGGGAACACACAATTATCGTGGAAAAAGCCGAGGTGCGCTCTCTGGAAATTATCAATCGCGGAGAGGAACAGGGAAAAGTGCGCGAGGCGGAAATTCTTTCTTCTGCGCAAAAGAAAGGTGAAGCAATTATTGCAGAAACAAGAGCTTGCGCGGAACAAGAAAAGCGGCGCGCGGCCGCAGAGTTCTCAAAACAATCTGCCGAGTTGGTGCGCATGGCGGCGGCAAAAGCCATCGCAGGTTCTCCCGAGCAGATTGACGAAGAGCTTGTTAAACGGGCGCTCGCGGCATTTGACGGGGCGCAAAAGAATTTCTCATGACCTATACGCCGGACATCTACGCACGGGCGCTTTGTGCGCTTGCCTGTGAGCGGAAATTAGACGCTGCCGCCATCTCCAGATTTCTGCGTCTGGCGCGGAAACATCGTGATTTTTCCGGGTTGCCGCAGATTTTTCGCCTATTTAGAACGTATTATGACAATGCGGCAAAGACCGCAAGAATAGAAGTTACTATTGCTCGCGACTCTGATTATGTCGTTGGAAAACTCAAAAAACGCCTTGGAAAAAATGTTGTTATAGAAAAGCGCGTGCGGCCGGAACTCATTGCGGGTGTACACCTGCGTGTCAATGACGTAATTGTTATTGACGCGACGGCGCGGCGGCAACTGCAGCGCATGTTTCAAACCGCATAACATTTATGGTACGAGAAATCGTTGAACAACTGAAAAAACAAATAGCAGAGTTTCAAACGGAAGTCCGCGCGGAAGAATCCGGACGCGTCGGAGAGGTGGGAGACGGAATTGTGCGCATATGGGGACTCGCGGGAGCTCGGAGCCAAGAGATGCTTGAGATTGAAACCGCGAATGGAATTGTGCGCGCGACCGCGCTCAACCTTGAAGAAGACACCATCGGCGCCGTACTTCTCGGAGAAGATATCGCGGTGCGCGAGGGGGATACGGTACGCGCGACGGGAAGCGTCCTCTCTATTCCTGTCGGCAGAGAACTTCTTGGCCGTGTGGTAAATCCGCTTATGGAACCGCTTGATGACAAAGGGCCGGTGTTTGCCGAAGGAACATTGGCAAAACAGTGGCCGATGGAGCGTACCGCCCCCGGAGTTATTGAGCGCGAGAGTGTGGGTGTGCCGCTACATACCGGCATTAAGGCGGTGGATGCGATGATTCCCATAGGGCGAGGACAACGCGAGCTGATTATCGGGGACCGGCAGACCGGGAAAACGGCCATTGCTATTGATACGATCTTGAACCAGCAGCAGGATGGCGCATATCGCACGCCGATGTGCATTTATGTTGCGATAGGACTGCGTGAGTCAAAGATTCGTAAAATCGTAGCAGAACTGGAGGCGCGAGGCGCGCTTCCCTATACGGTTATCGTTTCCGCTCCTGCTTCCGCACCCGCGCCACTGCAGTTTATTTCTCCGTATGCGGGATGCGCCATCGGGGAATATTTCATGGAGCAGGGGGAAGATGCGCTTGTGGTATATGATGATCTCTCAAAACATGCGCAGAGCTATCGCCAAATTTCTCTCTTGTTGCGCCGCCCCCCCGGGCGCGAGGCGTACCCGGGCGATATTTTCTATTTGCATTCCCGCCTGCTTGAACGCGCCGCCCGGCTTTCTCAAGAGCGCGGAGGGGGGTCGCTTACCGCGCTTCCCATTATTGAAACACAGCTCGGAGATGTCGCCGCATACATTCCCACTAATGTCATCTCTATTACCGACGGGCAGATTTATCTTGAGCCGGACTTATTTTATCAGGGCGTGCGTCCTGCTATAAACGTAGGACTTTCCGTTTCCCGTGTCGGCTCTGCGGCACAAACGCGCGCAATGAAACAGGTTGCCGGACGTTTACGACTGGACCTTGCTCAATTCCGGGAACTGGCCGCTTTTGTGCAATTTGCCTCCGATTTGGACGAAGGGACACGCCGGCGCATTGAACGCGGCGGCCGCATGACCGAGCTCTTAAAACAAGACGACTTCTCCCCGATGGTGTTTGAAGAACAAGTGGTGGTATTGTATGCGGGAGTGAACGGATATTTTGATTTGTGTAAGCCGGCAGAGGTGCGTCCTCGCGCGGCGGCGTTCATCTCTTTTATGCGCAAAAGCCGCTCCGGTTTGCTTGATGGAATAAAAACAGAGAAGGCAATAAGCTCGGAGCGCGAGGACGAACTCAAAGAGGCCCTTGCTGTCTTCGAAAAATTGAAACAATAATATGGCGTTGCGAGACGTACAATTGCGAATTCGTTCAGTGCGCAACACCGCGCAAATCACCAAGGCGATGGAGGTGGTGTCCGCGACAAAAATGCGGCGTTCCCAAGAAATTGCCATTGCCGGCCGTCCTTACGCGCTTGCCGCGCTTGATATGCTCAAAAACATTACTTCGCGCACGCCTGTTGCCCATCCGCTCTTTTTGCCCAGAGAGACCGGACGGACGCTCATGGTGCTCGTCACTTCGGACAAGGGACTTGCGGGCGCATTTAACGCAAACGTGCTTCGTTTGGCGGCCGACTGGCAAAAGACACAGCAGGAAGTTCCCGCCTACGTTGCAGTGGGGAAAAAAGCAAGGGAATATTTGCAGCGTCGGGAAGCGGAGCTGCTCCGGTCGTTTTCCGGATTTGGAGATTTTATTTCTCGCAAAGACACCGCCTCACTTTCGGATTTTCTCTTAGAACAATTTCGTGCGCAACCGTGGAAAAAAGTGCTTTTGTGCTACACGAATTTCCGCACTACGCTGAAGCAGGAGCCGCATATCAGTGAGGTGTTGCCGCTTCAGCCGGAGGCGCTTGCCGAGACAATCCGGCATATTTTACCCGAGTATGGCCGTTATGCAGAAGAGGAAAAAGGGGCCTTGGAAACTCGTTATTCCTACGAATACCGTTTTGAACCTTCTCCCGAGGCCGTTCTTGGTCGGCTGGTGCCGACGCTCTTTGCCATTCAGCTCCACCACATCGTGCTTGAGTCAAACGCGTCGGAACACTCTGCGAGAATGGTTGCAATGAAAAACGCATCCGACAATGCGCAGGAGTTGGTTGATAAGCTCTCTGTTTCTTATAATAAAGCGCGACAGGCAGGCATTACCAAAGAATTAACCGAACTTGCTGCAGGACAAGAGGCAGTACAGTGATACCAAACTGCTTAACGTGAAGAAGTGATTTATGAACGGCACTATCATACAAATTATCGGGCCGGTGGTGGATGTGGAGTTTCCGGAATCGGCGGTGCTGCCGCCGGTGTTGTACGCGTTGCGAACAGAAGACACATCCGTACCGCTCGTGCTTGAAGTGGCGCGTCATCTTGGCGGGGGGAGAATGCGCACGATTGCTCTCGGCTCTACCGATGGTCTGCAGCGTGGAACTAAGGTGACGGCGACTGACGCACCCGTTTCGGTTCCGGTTGGCCCGGAAGTGTTGGGAAGGATGTGCAATGTATTGGGCGAGGCGATTGACGGGGGCGGCGAAATTACTGCGCGCCTCCGCCGGCCGATTCACCGTTCTGCTCCGGCGTTTGCAGCACTTTCCACCGAAACCGAAATTTTTGAGACGGGGATTAAGGTTATTGATCTCATTTCGCCTATTGTAAAGGGCGGAAAGGTTGGCTTATTTGGGGGAGCGGGGGTGGGGAAGACCGTACTGTTGATGGAACTTATTCGGAATGTCTCGGAGGTTGCGCGAGGCGTTTCTCTCTTTGCGGGAGTGGGAGAGCGCACGCGCGAAGGGAATGATCTTTATCATGAGATGAAAACGTCCGGCGTGCTTGAAAAAACCGCGCTGGTGTTCGGGCAGATGAATGAAGTGCCCGGACGGCGGCTGCGCGTCGCGCTCACTGCACTCACAATGGCCGAGTACTTTCGCGATGAAGAGGAAAAAGACGTCCTTCTTTTTATTGATAATGTCTTTCGTTTCTCGCAGGCGGGCTCCGAAGTTTCCGCGCTTCTCGGACGCATGCCTTCTGCGGTAGGATATCAGCCGACGCTTGCCGCGGAAATGGGTGCGTTGCAAGAACGCATTGCCTCCACGAACAAAGGGTCGATAACTGCGGTGGAAGCGATTTACGTGCCCGCCGATGACATTACCGATCCGGCTCCAGCAACCACGTTTGCGCACCTTGACTCCACACTCGTCCTCGCCCGTGAGCTTGCGGAACTGGGCATTTATCCCGCGGTGGATCCGCTGGCATCCACCTCTACCGCGCTTTCCGCAAAAATCGTGGGCGAGAAGCATTACGCGGTCGCGCGTCGGGTACAGCAGATGCTTCAGCGCTATAAGGAGTTGCAGGACATTATTGCTATTCTGGGAATGGAAGAGCTCTCCGAAGAAGACAGGCGTACGGTTGAACGCGCGCGCAAGATTCAGCGCTTTCTTTCCCAGCCCTTTTTTGTCGCCGAAACTTTTACCGGCCGCGCGGGGAAATATGTAAAACGCGAAGACACTATTCGGGGTTTTGAAGAAATTCTTAACGGCAAGCACGATCAAGTGCCCGAAGAGGCTTTCTATTTGAAAGGGGGAATTGAGGAGGTCAAAAAAACATGATGCGATGCGATATCCACAGTATTGAAAAAACCCTTTTTTCGGGGAGGGTGCGGCGTATTACGCTGTTGACGGACCGGGGGCAGATTACTGTCTTGGGCTACCATCAGCCGCTGGTGAGCACGGTGATAACCGGACCGGTCGAGATAGAGGAGGAGAGCGGGACGGAACACCGCTATGACTTCGGCGCAGGTTTTCTGGAGGTGCTTCCGGAAAATCAGGGCATCGTGTTATTGGAATCGTGACAGGAAAGGGAGGATATATGACACAAAACGGTATATGACACAAAACGGACACAGCGCTTCTGCCATTGTAATTTCGTGCATTGACCCGCGGTTGGTGAGAAATCTGCCGGATGCTATCAGACGCGCATTCGGTATTGAGGCTTATTACAGTGTTTCTGTAAAGGGCGGGGCAAAAAGCGTGTCGGAAGAGGACAGCCAAGAGGTTGTGCTTGCGAATCTGCGGCTTGCCGTGGATGGTGGCGTGCATACGGTTATCGTGCTGACTCACGCGGACTGCGCGGCATATAAGGCGGAGGGGAGGCGTTTCTTTTCCGGCGAAGAAGAACGCGCATTTCATTTTGGCGAACTTCAGGCCGCCATGGCGGTTGTGCGAAGGCGCTTTCCCGCCGTTGAAGTTTTGTCGGGGTTCGTGCTTCTGGAGCCGGTGAGTTTGCATATTGAGCGGGTTGGACAAAGCGAAACGCCACGCATCTTGACCGGTGCGCAGCATTAAAAACACCCTCTGGCTTATTTGTTCTTTTTGTCGTTTTTGGGAGAAGATGCCTTGCGCTACGGTGTCTCCTCCCATACAACTGTTGGGCGGAAAAAAGATTTGCAGCAGGAACGATGTCCCTGCTGCATTTTAGTTGAAGATGCGGCGCCTCGCTCATAAATTATGAAGGGGGCGCAAAAAGAAACCCTTGTCTGCTGTTAGTCACTTTATCCGGCGGCGGCTTTTGTCTGACGGAGCGGGGAGATTTCCCTGCAACCGGAAGTTCCGGCAGCCACCGCGAGTCTAGCGGTAGCGAGCGTCCGGGATAGACGATGTGCCTTCCGGCATTGACGAGCCGCCCAAAGTCAAAGTACGGCCCTGCGGGGATACGCATTTTGCAGGTATTCTCAAACGGGCAGTACCTGCACAAGTCTTTATACGTTTTCGGCCAGCCGCTTATCGTCTTAAGTTCTTTATCGGGGACGACGCGAGCGGTAATGCTTCGCCTCAGCCCAAGTTGCCGGGCAAAGGAGCGATTGCCGTAGTAAGAAGCGCAAAGTTCTCGCGAGAGAAACCAGAGTGCATGCGAGACATCGTAAGACGACAGCCCGCATGTCTTCAGGAACCCCTCGGACCAGCTCATTACCGTGTTTATCAGTGCCTCGGTAACGTGCAACGCCGGGAGTTTTTGCAATGCGCGAGCGCGCTGACGCTCGGGCCGCGTTGATTTTCCCGGGCCGAGCGGCTTCATTTTTACGGTAATGATACGCTGCTGTGCCAGAAATCGCAGACAATGAAAGTCTACGATGACGGGCAGCGGGAAACCCTCAATGAGCGAGAATTCCTGCAGCCACATGGTAAGCAGCGCAAAAATCTTTCGCCGCATCCCTTTAAATTTCTTTTCCACGCGCCCGAAGGATTCCTCAAATGAGGAGATGCCATGATAGGCGGTGCGAATATCCCCATCAAAGTGTTTAACGAGCGCTGCGGCGTTTTCTCTCCAGTGCCGCGCGTGCTCACCAAGAAGGTAAGAGTATGCTCCGGCTCTTTTCCCCTTCTCGCTAAGAAGCGGATGCATTTTGGCTGCTGCTTCTTTTACGGCAGCGATGAATGCTTTTTCTTCCGTTGTCATTGCCTTTGATGGGCAAAAAAGCTCCGGATGCATATTCCACAGTTCGGCAGTCAGATGAAATGCGTCGTCGCTGTTGACGCCTCCTCGCATGGAGAGCGCCTGGAAGAAAAGATACTGGCACAGCTCCTGCGCTCGCGTCTCTTCCCGCAGCTCTTTCGGAACATCCCGCTGTTGCGGAGCTTGAAGTCCGGAGAAAATTCCATCGCGTCCCTGCCACATACGCGCAAGCGTATGGAAAACCTTACCTGCGAGGAAGTTGTTAAATTGCAGGCCGGACGGCGGAGACGGGAACAGTGATTTCTGCCTCGGCAACCTTTTTTTGCCGCGTAGTTTTTTCTCTGCCATTTTGTTCTCCCGTAAAGAGATGAAGACGACAGGGTAAAACAAATAAAAGAACTAGAACCCATCTCAAAAATCATTTCTGCTGCTATCGCAAAACTTCGGCTG
>JACPCQ010000066.1 GCA_016179715.1 Parcubacteria group bacterium | reverse complement strand
GCCTCCAGGCCGATAATGGGCTTAATACCCGCCTTTTTCGCTTTTTTATAAAACTCAATTGCGCCGTAGAGATTTCCATGGTCGGTAATCGCAAGGGCGGGCATATTGTACAAAACCGCTTTTTCAATAAGACCATCTATCTTAGAAAGCCCGTCTAAAAGCGAGTAGTGCGAGTGGGTGTGGAGATGTACGAAAGACATACAAAAATTATAGCAGATTTCTGTATCTTACACCTGTACGCCGCACCCCCCTCTGACAGGTTGCAATGGCGGGTTGTGCATAACTTTGTACAATGCTCTATGCGATTTTTTATGTTATGATTTATGCATCACTCTGAATGATGGGGCGGGTTCGTAGCGAGGGTTTCGCGCACATACGAGTTTGCGTGAAGCGAGGATTTTTCGTAGCCGCGCTATCAAATCATTCAAAGATATCAAGTATGGAAGAAAAATCCCCAAAAAGCGCAGAAGAAGAACGCGGCATCTTACACCGCCTCTTTCGTCACGAAACCCGCGCAATGATAAGTGCATTGACCATTGCGGCACTCATTATCGCAATTTTGCTCTACGTGCAGTTGCGAGAGTCTCAGCAAGGCGTGCCGGAAACACGCACCCCCGCCGAAGAGGCTGCGCGGCAATACTTCAAACAAGTAGAGGCCATCCACGGCATGAGCGGGACTGTTACACAGATAAATCTTTCCGGTCAGCGTATCGTGTTTCTAGCAAAAACTCCTCTGGACGATGAGCCGACTGCACGCACCGCGATTATTACTCCCGTCACAACATTTGATTATACGGAATTCGTTCGCAACGCGGCAGGTCAAGTCATTGCGGTACAAAAACCGGAAGCTACGCTAAAGGACATCAAAAACGGATATGTTATAGTAGTCTCTTCCGATGCGGATATGCGTTTCGCAAATGAGTTTATTGCCACGAATATTCAGGCGCTCATTCCTTTAGAACAGTAGGTGATGAATTTTATGCATAGAGCACTTCACTCGTTAACTGAACCGAGCACAACAATAAGTGCGCTTATTCTCGGGGCAACCGCTTTTTTTCTCTTCGTTGCTATCGCGGGTGCCTTTAGCGAACCGACGGCCGCGCCGCCGGGTGCAAATGTTTCCCCGCCCGTAAACACTTCCACCCTCGCGCAGACAAAGCAGGGCGCGTTTACGCTCAACGGCACATTTGTTGTCCCGGAAATATGTCTTTCCGGAAGTTGCCGTTCAATATGGCCGAAAGAAGGGCGGTGGGACATTGCAGGAAGCAGTATTTATTACAATAACGGCAACGTCGGCATTGGCACGACAAACCCAACGCAGAAACTGGATGTGGCAGGCCGGGTTCAAGCCACCGAGGTATGTACGGGAACAACCTGCCTAAACCCGCTCCCGGGCAAGTGCGAAATATACAATAGCAGCTGTCCGACAGGGATGACTTCCACCGGGTCTATCGCTTTGGATGGCGTTCCCTACGCCATCGGGACATTTTCTATGATTGACAACGGGCCGTATCGGCACTTTGAACGGCAAAATGAATGTCAGGCGGTCAAGGCATGTGCGGACCGCGGATGGAATCCAGTGGTTACCAACACCAACTATCTAGGATTTGTCAATTCTAACGGAACAGCATATCCGCTAGAGCTTGCGTGCGGAGCAAGAAATTGGTCAGGTTCCGCATGGACTTATAGCAGAACATACGAATGCCGCCCGCCGACGGTAAATCTTTGCTGTTTCTAAATTGCCTGTTTCTTATTCATTGGTATGAGGAAACTTTCCCCTAGACATACATTTCTTCCCGTTTACATTCTTGCAAGTATTGTTGTTCTTGTTTCGTTGTCGTTTATGTTGCTCGCAGCGACAAAAACGCTTGCCGACAGCACGGACAATGTTACAGGATATGCATGGTCAGAAACCATCGGATGGATAAGTTTCAATTGCACCAATACTGGGTGCACCGATTCAGATTATGGCGTAGATATAGACCAAGACGGGAATTTTGGCGGATACGCGTGGTCTGAACACATCGGGTGGATTTATTTTGCGCCCCAAGGTCCTTATCCGCACTCGCCGGATTATGCCGCGCGACTGAATTTTGAAACAGATGCGGTAACCGGATGGGCGCGAGCGTGCACCGTCTTTGCCTCCGGCTGTTCGGGCGCCTTAAAACCCGACAGCGAACGGGGCGGCTGGGACGGATGGATCAGCATGTCCGGCGCCGATTACGGCGTAACACGCGGGGGTGTTGTCGGAGGGTCCTGCCCGTTAAATAATTACGCGTGGGGAGGAGATGTTGTTGGTTGGATACATTTTGACGGAGATAACTACGGAGTATCTACCACGCGATGCACCGCGCCGTGGAAACGGGAGAACAATGCGATGACGGGAATAATATTTCCGGAGATGGCTGTAGTGCAATCTGCACCATTGAAACAACCGGAGTTGTGGGTGATGGAGTGCTCAATATTGGGGAAGAGTGCGATGACGGAAACACGGTTTCCGGAGATGGATGCAGCAGCAGCGGCACCATAGAAACGATACCAGGTTCGGATCTTGAAAACTCCGTAATTGCAGCAGGGCAAAACCTCGCGGACGCCCAACAGGCGGTCACGGATGCCGAAGCGGCGCTCGGCGAAGCGCAAAGAGGAGGGAATCCGGAGGAAATCGCAGAGGCAGAAGCCGCGCTTGAAGCGGCACGATTGCAAGAGGAAGTAAGTTATCAAACCTGGGACGACCTGCAGACGCGGCTTGCGGCGGCAGAGGATGCAGTCGCCGATTACAGCGCTCCTGCCGGACCGGTTTTGGCCAATGTGTGTACGTTTCCGCTTCAGCCGACATTTTCCTGGAGTTTTTCCGACCCGGACTCCGGAGACGCGCAATCTTCTTTTCAGGTACAAGTGTCCACGCAACCGAATTTTAACGACCAATTTATAGTTGTAGATTCAGGAAAAATAAATTCCAGCGTTTCCGCCTACACGGTGAATGCGGCGCACCTTATTGGAGACGGCATAGAATTCAATGACAAATATTATTGGAGAGTGCGCGTATGGGACAGCAACGACGAGATGTCCGAATGGGCAGAAGGGCCGCGCTTTGATACCCCAAGGCATGCGTATCCGTCATCCGCCTTTATCTATTCGCCGCAGGTGCCGACCGTCGGAGGAATCGTAAGTTTTTTTGACCGGTCAGCAAGCGCGGAGGGAACAAGCATTTCCCAATGGAGATGGCGTTTTATGGACGCAATCCCCAGCGTTTCTTATCTACAAAACCCCGACTCCATATTCCAATCCTCGGGTATAAAACCGATATGGCTGGAGGTAACCGACTCGGATGACCTCATGTGTCCCTCACTTCCTCAATCCATACGCTTGATTACCGCGCCGGAGTTTAGGGAGATATGAGTAATCGCAAATATTAAGAGTATTCACGAATATGCGAATAAAAAGTAATATGCGAATCCGACTGGTTCAAATATACGAATGAATGTTTGCGTGGTATGATTAAAATGCATAAGCAAACTAAAAATTTATATATGGAACCGCAAAAGCATGTCCTATCATCTATCGCGTGTGTGGCGGTAATTGGCGCGCTTGCGTTCCTTTTTACAACTTCGGTCTATGCATTCACTGAACCGACACAAGCCCCTCCGGGAGCCAATGCGTCAGCCCCGTTCAATGTGTCGGCCAACGCGCAAACCAAACAAGGATCCATCACCGTCAACAGCGCTGTCACTGTTCCAACACTCTGTCTGGCAGGGGCCTGCCGCTCGCTGTGGCCTTCATTTACGGGCGATGACGATTGGCTTTTTAACTCCGTTGGCGGGGTAACACACATCTATTCCGGGGTGTCGGGCAGCGTCGGCATTGGAACAAATGTGCCGAATTACAAGCTTGACGTGTCCGGCGACATTCGCGCAACCGGAATGATTTACGCAAACGCAAACAACCAGAGATATTTCCAAGGAGGGAATGACGCGGCGCTTTATGACATTAACGTTGCAAACACCATGGGTATTTACGGTGTGCAAGACAGTGCTCAAGGCCATATCAAGCTTGGCTCAAACGGCCCAACTATTTC
>JACPCQ010000043.1 GCA_016179715.1 Parcubacteria group bacterium | reverse complement strand
AGTTATACAAGGAGAGAAACATGCACTTTTACCATCACCCCATATATACGGAGGTGTCCAATGTGTCGTATCGCGACGGCGTTATTTGTGATGTTTTTGTCGCTGGCGGGCTGTGCTTCCGGCAACGGCCGAGCCCCCTCTCCGTTTTCCCCTGCCTGGTTGCGCATACAGCTGTCCGATGGCGCGTATGACAGCAACCCCTTCCTCGTTGATCCGGCGGCCATGCGGCTGGAAGAAGTGGCGGCGTCGGTCTATGGCCTGAAGACCGTGTCCACCTTCCGTATCACCGAGGGCGAGGTGGAGACGAGCACGCAGTACGGCGTCGGCATCTCCCTGGCTGGGGGATACCTGTTGACCGTGGAGCATGTCGTGTCGCAGTCGGCGATCTCCATTCGCACCCCGTTTGGCACGGTGATCATTCCCGCCAAGAAGTTGAGCGAACAGACGTTCGTGATCTACGAGGGGAAAGAGTACCCCCTGCAGCGGCTTTACGCCGACGAGCGAGAGGATATTGCGTTCTTCGCGGCGCCGGCCTTCTTGCGCTTGAGGACGTTCCCGTAGTGGGCAACCCGTTGAATGTCGGCATCAACGTGCGCGAAGGCATCGTGAGCTCCCTGAAAGTGCCGGAGATCGTCTCCGCCGCCGATGTGGTGACGGCAAATGCCTTCATGGTTTCAAACGGCTTGAATCCGGGGGATTCCGGCGCTCCGGTGCTCGGGATTCGTGACGGTGTCTACGAGCTGGTGGGCCTCTCGCAGGGTACCTTTGTGGCCTACCAGCGCATGGGCTGGGTCATCCGCATCAATACTTTTGTGACCCGGCTTGCATCACAAGTAGACCTTCGACGTGTTTCAACTCCTCCGATGCCGTCGGGACGGTAATGTCTTGTCTGGGCGCATCGGGGAAATTCCATAAGCGCCACGGTATTCATACCGCGGCGCTTATCTGCGTAAAATATAGTATATACTATAGTATATACTATATTGCCGCGCGACGCGTGCCCCGCTCCTTCATGTTTTCTAAAAGGGATTTTTTACGGCGGAGTTTATGATAGGAAATCGCAAATCGGTGCGCCTCATCCCGAATGTGCTGGGCCAGATGCAGGAGCGAGGGTGGAAGCGTTTTTAATGCAAATGGATTCCTGCGTCCGGGGATGTATAATTCTTCCTCGCGCTTGGCGAGCGCGGCAATAGGGATGCGTTTGCCGCTTTTGTGCAGCGCCGCAAGAGCCGCGCCAAGCTGTGGTTTTCCGCCGTCTACGATAATAAGGTCAGGGGGTGACCATTCATTGTGCCGGAAGCGGCGCGTGAGCACCTCTTGCATCATCGCCGTATCATCCGGCCCCGCGGCGCGCACGCGAAAGCGCCGGTATGCTTCGCGTCCGGGTAGTCCGTCAACAAAGACCACCAGAGACCCCGCCGCTTCTTTTCCGCTCGTGTGGGAAATGTCGTATGCCTCAATACGTTGCGGGGGAGAGGGGAGTTTCAGTAGGGTCTTTAACTGAAAAAGCGCTTTTTGCCGGTCGGCTTCTATGTCGCGCGCGAGCGGCGCGCGGTGCGCGAAAATATTTTGCAGCGCAGTAATTTTACTCCGAAGCATAATCGCTTTTTCAAACTGTTCTTTTTTACTTGCCCAAACCATTTCCCGCTTAAGGCGGGAAAGAAGCGCGACATGCTTTCCGGAAAGAATGTTTCTGATTGCACGGATGTTTCTTTTATACTGTGCCTGCCGCTCGCGCCAGTTGCCGAATATCTCCCGCGTGATTTTTTCGTCTACGCAGCATACTCCTGGGCATAATCCTATCTCTGCCCGTGCGCACATTCGTTGATGCGTTTGCGTGCAGGTGCAGAAAGGGAAAATGCGCCGCAGCATGCGAAGCACCGATTTTAACGCATTCCCGTCGGTGAACGGGCCGATAAGCACGAAAACGGGCTGTTTGAGTTTTCTTGTCTTGGTCTGGTGCGTGATGAAAATACGCGGGTATGCCTCTTTTGTAATTGCCGCAAAAAAGTAGTTTTTATCGTCGCGTAAAAGCACATTAAACCGCGGCTGGTGGCGTTTGATCATCCGCGCTTCTTCAATGAGTGCGGCGATGGGGGAAGAGAGTTCTTTCCAGGCGATGTCGGTAGTTTGGGCAACCATTTTTTTCTTTATGGGCGCGAGCGTGCCGGAGAAATATGATAAAAGCCGCGCGCGCAGATTTTGCGCTTTTCCTACGTAAAGCGGGGCCCGCTTTCTGCAAAAATAATATACCCCGGGTGTTTGCGGAGCCTTTTTTATTTTCTCGCGCGGTATCATGGCACCACGATACCCCGGCGGGACGTTCACTGCAACGTGCGCACAGAGCTACTTGAATAACGCGCGAAAAAGCGGTATGATGTGAAGTCGTTTATGACCCGCAAACGTACCACACAATCATCCGGCGCCAATGTCATTTCCATCAAGGGAGCGCGCGTGCATAATCTCAAAAATATTTCGCTTGACATTCCGCGCGACAAGCTCGTTGTTGTCACGGGGCTCTCCGGCTCCGGCAAGTCCTCGCTCGTCTTTGATACAATTTTTGCCGAGGCTGAACGCCGTTTTGTAGAATCGCTTTCCAGTTATGCGCGGCAATTTCTTGGTGTCAAAGAGAAACCTGATGTGGAGGAAATCAGCGGGCTCTCGCCTGCTATCGCGATTGACCAGAAGAGTGTGGCAAAAAACCCGCGTTCTACCATCGGCACCATCACCGAAATTTACGACTACCTGCGGATTTTGTTTGCGCGTATCGGTGAGCCGTCTTGTCCGGACTGTTCCCGTCCGGTAAAAAAACAGACGATTGATGAAATGGTGCGCATGCTCACAAGACTTCCGCAGGGAACAAAATTGATGATTGCCTCCCCTCTTGTTTGCGACCGGAAGGGGGAGCACAGAAAAATACTATCGGAAATTGCGCGGAAGGGATTTTTGCGCGTGCGCGTTGACGGGGAAGTTTTGCGTATAGAGGAGGCGCTTGACCGCGCGCTCAATCCGAAAATCAAACACCGCATTGAAGCGGTAATTGACCGGCTCTCTATTGATAAAGAAACCGAGCGGGGGCGCATCGCGGACTCGCTTGAGACGGCGCTACGGCTTGGTGAAGGAGTGAGCATTGCGGTGGTGGAACGCCCGGGTGAAACGGTGCCCGACGAGATGCTCTTCAGTGAGCTTTTTTCCTGCCCGGCCTGTCATCGTTCTTTCCCTCCGCTTGAGCCGCGGCTCTTTTCATTCAATACGCCGCAAGGCGCCTGTGCCGACTGCACCGGCCTCGGACACTTGCTGCGGGTGGACCCGGAACGCGTATTTCCCAACAAAAGACTGACGCTTAATGAGGGGGCAATCCGCCCGTGGGCGCGCGCATCACATCGCATCGGACGGCAATCCTGGTACTGGTGGATGCTTGCGGATATGTCCAAAAAATATGAGTTCTCTTTAGACAGGCCGGTAGAGGAACTTCCCGAACAGGTTATTACGACATTGCTTTATGGGGATGCGGAGAGAACGTTTGAGGGCGTTATTCCAAACTTGGAGCGTCGCTGGAAGGAAACAGATTCGGACTGGACCCGTACCGAGGTTGAACAGTTTATGAAAGTTGAAACGTGCACTGCTTGCGCGGGCACGCGTCTGCGCCCGGAAGCGCGCGCGGTAAAAATTGGCGGGAAAAACATTGCGGAAGTTGCGGCGCTCTCGGCCGAAGAGGCGATTATCCTTTTTAAAGATTTTGCCGCGGGAGCGCTTTCCCGTAATGGACGCGTTATCGCCGCGCCGCTTTGCAAGGAGCTTGTCGCCCGCGCGCAATTTCTGGTTGACGTAGGGCTGGAGTATTTGACGCTCAATCGTTCTTCTACTACGCTTTCGGGGGGGGAGGCGCAACGCGTACGGCTTGCGACACAGATCGGATCGGGACTCAAGGGGGTACTGTATGTTTTGGACGAGCCTTCCATCGGGCTGCATATGCGCGACCACCTGCGCCTTATCGCTACGCTCAAGCGCCTGCGCGATATCGGGAATACGGTAATTGTCGTGGAGCATGACGAGGCAACGATGGAAGAATCGGATTGGATTGTGGATATGGGTCCGGGCGCGGGGCGCCAAGGGGGAAAGATCGTTTTCGCGGGGATTTATGCCGCGCTGAAGCGCTCGCGTACGCTCACCGGTGATTATTTATCCGGCCGCCGGCGGATTTTGGTGCCTCAATCCCCGCGTCAGAAGAAACCCCTGATGTTGACGGTGCGCGGAGCAGCGCAACATAATCTCAAATATATTAATGTGGATATACCGCTCGGAAAGCTCGTGTGTGTTTCGGGCGTGTCCGGCTCGGGCAAAAGTACGCTGGTAAATGACATTCTTGCGCGCGCGCTTGCAAAGCATTTTTACGGAGCTTCACAAGACCCCGGAGCGCATGAGCGTATTGACGGCATGGAACATATAGACAAAGCGGTGGTCGTGGATCAGTCACCGATTGGCCGCACCCCGCGCTCAAACCCCGCAACCTATACCGGCCTCTTTACCCATATCCGTGACCTCTTTTCCAAGACGCGGGAGGCGCGAAGCCGCGGATATACTGCGGGACGCTTCAGCTTTAACGTAAAAGGAGGCAGATGTGAGGCATGTGAAGGTCACGGGGTGAAAAAAATTGAGATGTATTTTTTGCCCGACATCTATGTGGATTGTGAGGAGTGCGGCGGCAAGCGGTATAATAAGGAAGCATTGGAAATCGTCTATAAAGATTTTACCATCGCCCAAGTACTGGATCTTTCCTGTGAAGAGGCTGCGCGGTTTTTTCACGACATCCCGCAGGTTGTCCGATGCTTGAGACCGCTCATTGACGTTGGGCTTGGCTATATGAAGCTCGGACAACCCGCAACAACGCTTTCGGGGGGAGAGGCGCAACGGGTAAAATTGGCAACAGAACTCGCAAAGAAAGCGACGGGGAACACATTTTATATTCTGGATGAACCAACCACCGGCCTGCATTTTGACGACATTCAAAAATTACTTTCAGTGCTTGCCGCACTTGTTCATAAAGGCAACTCGGTGTTGGTGATTGAGCACAATATGGATGTGCTGGCGAACGCCGACTGGATTATTGACCTTGGCCCGGAGGGAGGAGAGAAAGGCGGGAAAGTCATCGCAACAGGCACACCCGAAGACATTGCGCGGACGAAACACTCCTCTACCGGAACATGGCTAAAAAATAAGCTTCGCAAATAGCCCGAATTATGTCCTTGCGTGATTTTACGCGGAGGGGAAAACAGGAAGCGCGCCGAAAGACTTGACGCCGTTTCCCGCTTCTCTATAATGAGTGATGGAATGCGGTTAGCACTCTTGGGTCGAGAGTGCCAACGGCGTCTATGCTTTAACCTTTTATTATCCATTTTATTTATCACGTTAAGCTCTGTATTTTATGGCAAAGACTATCAAACCGCTCGGGGATCGTATTCTTGTGCGTACACTCGGGGAGGGAGAGCGGGAAGGCAAGACGGCCTCGGGCATTGTTATTCCCGACACGGCGCACAAAGAGCGTGCGACCGAAGGCAAGATTGTAGCGGTTGGCGAAGGCCGCGTTACTGAAGAAGGGAAGCTGCTTAAGCCGCGGGTAAAGAAGGGACAGGTCGTACTCTTCTCGCAATACAGCCCCTCGGAGGTAAAGGTGGACGGTAAAGAATATCTTATCATTAAAGAGGACGACATTCTTGCGATTATTGAATAAAAACACGCACGAGTTATCACTCTAAATTTTAAGAATTATGGCAAAACAAATTATTTTTCACGAGCATGCGCGCGAAGCGCTCCGCCGCGGAGTGGATACGCTCGCAAATGCGGTGAAGATAACCCTCGGCCCGAAAGGGCGCAACGTCGTGCTGGATAAGGGATTCGGCTCTCCGGTCATCACCAATGACGGCGTGACGATTGCAAAAGAAATTGAAATAGAAGACAAGGTGGAAAATATCGGCGCGGAAATTGTCAAGGAAGTTGCGGTAAAAACCAACGATGTCGCGGGGGACGGTACAACTACGGCAACGCTCTTAGCACAGGCGATTATTACCGAAGGCATGAAGAGCATTATTGCCGGAGCAAACCCAATGGTCATTAAGCGCGGTATTGAACGAGCGGCCGAGATCGTGGTTGAGCGCATCAAGAAAATCGCGATTCCTATCGGTGCGCGCAAGGAAGAAATTGCGCAGGTTGCGGCGATTTCCGCAAAGGATCCGCAAATTGGCGAGAAGGTTGCCGAGGTGATCAAGGCGGTCGGCAAGGACGGTGTGGTAACGGTAGAGCAATCGCAGACGTTTGGCATCACGCACGAAGTAGTGGAGGGCATGCAGTTTGACCGCGGGTACATCTCGCCCTACATGGTAACCAATGCCGAACGGATGGAAGCGGTGTACGAGAATCCGCACATCCTTATTACCGACAAGAAAATATCCTCCATAAACGAAATCCTTCCGCTTCTGGAGCAGCTTGCAAAAACCGGCAAAAAAGACCTGGTGATTATCGCAGAGGACGTAGACGGCGAGGCGCTTGCGACGCTTGTTGTCAATAAGCTGCGCGGCACATTTCATGCGCTTGCGGTAAAGTCCCCGGGATACGGCGACCGGCGTAAAGAATTATTGCAGGACATCGCTACCGTAACCGGCGGCAAGGTTATCTCCGAAGAGGTGGGCATCAAACTGGAAAACACGGAGGTGAGCATGCTTGGCCAGGCAAAGAAGGTGATTGCGACCAAAGACAATACCACCGTTGTGGATGGCGCGGGGCGCAAGCAGGAAATTGAAAAGCGCGTTGGACAATTGCGCGCGCAATTGGAGCAGACTGATTCAGACTTTGACCGCGAGAAATTAAACGAGCGCATCGCCAAACTTTCCGGCGGGGTGGCTGTTATCCGTGTCGGCGCGGCAACGGAGGTAGAGCAAAAAGAACGCCAACATCGCATTGAGGATGCCGTGTCTGCAACAAAAGCCGCAATGGAAGAGGGTGTTGTCCCGGGAGGAGGCGTTGCGTTGTTGCGCGCAACGGCGGACCTTGACAAGAAATTAAAAGAGAAGGAGAAGGACGAAGGAACCGACCATGATGAGTGGACAGGAATGAAAATCCTGCGAAATGCAATTGAACGCCCGCTTTGGCAGATTGCCGAAAATGCCGGAGCGTCCGGTTCGGTTGTTGTGGAGGCGGTACGGAAAATGGCAGGGAATAAGGGGTATAACGCGGCGACCGGGCAATACGAAGATTTGGTGGAAGCAGGCATCATTGACCCGGCGAAGGTTACACGTTCTGCATTGCAAAACGCTGTTTCTGCCGCAAGCATGTTGTTGACCACCGAGGCGGTTGTCGCCGATAAACCCGAAAAAAAGGGCGAAGGGGGCGGCACTCCTTCGATGGGCGGCATGGGTGGAATGGGCGGCATGGACGGCGGATTTTAGATTTGCTCGCAGCGGTTTGTACTTGTTATCAAAGACCACGCCATTTCCGGCGTGGTCTTTGATAAACCCACACACCAATTATGGCGATGGTGCGTTGTGCCGCGCGAAGCGTATCACCACGATTGGTGTGGGGGTAAATTCCATACCCGTCTTTTCTTTTTTTGCGGGAGCGTGTATGATGAATATATGACGATATTTTGGATTGTTATCGGTGTTGTCGCGGCGATTGCGGTGTGGCTTATTGCCGCATACAACCGATTGGTGCGCTATCGGTACCGCGCGCGAGAGGCGCTTTCCGATATTGACGTACAGCTAAAACGCAGATACGAGCTTATACCCAATGTGGTGGAGACGGTCAAAGGATATATGCAGCATGAGCGTTCGGTGCTGGAAAATGTAACCATGGCGCGCACGCAAGCAATGGCGCAGGGCGGGGACCCGCTCAAACGCGCAAAAGCGGAAAACGCGCTTTCCAATACATTAAAAACACTTTTTGCGGTGTCTGAAAATTATCCGGACTTGAAAGCGAACGCGAACTTTCTTGACCTACAGCGCGAGCTTGCCGATACCGAAAATAAAATCCAGGCCTCTCGCCGCTTTTATAACGGCACGGTGCGCGACTACAATACCGCGATTGAGACGTTCCCTACGCGCCTCATTTCCGGTACGTTCGGGTTTGGCGCGATGGAATTTTTTGAGTTAGGTTCGGAAGCGGAGCGTGAACCGGTAAAAGTGGAGTTTTAAAATTCACCGCGTTTTCACAAGACAAGAACGGAAAAAGAGTTGGGGAAAAGAGAAACGCTGTCGGTGAGATGCCGACAGCGTCGTTGTCTTCCGGTGCGGAAGAGGTGATATTCCCCCTACGTCCTCCGGTGGAGGGGGATTCATATCTATCGGCGGCTCCCCAGTCAGGAGTTCCCAAAGCTCCACTGCCGCCGGAAAGAACAAAGTGTAGGTGCGAATCGACGAGATAATCGCCGTATTTAACTCCATGATACCAACATACTTGAGTCGGTCTTCTCGTGACACCCCGGCGAGGACCTCTTCTTGCCGCCTAATGCGCTCCTCACCTGTACGTGCTCCATCAAACGCGACTGTCAACTGCCACCACAGGCGATTTAACCAGAGAGCGCGCTCAAGCGACCAGCGATAGCGCCCCTCAAGAATTTGGCGCTCCGTCGTCTGGCCTTCAGTCGCCAAAAACGCCATGCCAGCCCGGAATCCGTATACCGTGCAAAGTGGCTCCTCGAGCTCTGCCCTGTTGTGGATCTCAGTCATTCCCCGGCTGGTGAAGAAATCGTGGCAACTCTCGTGAATAAAGTCCTCCACGATTTTGTTTAGAGGAAGGCGAAGAAGTTCTTCCTCAAGAGCTTTTTTGGTACTGGTCGAAGTCCAGCGACCGTACCATGCGTTCCCTTCCTCAACGAGGCGAGAACGAAATTCGGCCATTTCTTCCTCGCTCATGTCAGGGAGAGAAAACGTATTCCACTCCCCGACATTCTTTCCCCAAACGTTTACATACAATCCTCTCCTGGGGTCGTATTTTCCCGACAGCCATCCCGTACGTCCTCGGTCCTCATAGATCATTCCTTCAGGGACCCAGCTCAAGACATAAATCTGCAGACTGGTTTCTGGGGCCGGGTCGTAGCACTTATACATATCGTCCGACGAGACTCCCAAACCCCGTGTAAACGTGCGGGCGCGCTCAATGAATGCGACCTTCTCCGCATACTCCGGCGGGACCTCGCCACATTCTCCTTGCTGCTGGAGTTTCCCGGTGTCCTGCTGCCGGATGAGAATCTCTTCTACGGTGTGCGGGAGTTCTAACACACTTGCCGCTGCGGCGCGTGGTGCAGTAAAAACTACTGCCACCACTACTGCAGCAAAAAGGACCGCCAACACGAGAGACCTTTTCATTTTCATTTCTTTTTCCTTATCTTTTGGGGAAATGGGTGAGAAATGTTTTTTATGAGAACTTTTTGGCGAACGAGCGTCCACCAAGATTACCATTAGCAGTTAAGCATACTTGATATCCATTTGTCAAGCCCCGAAACTTCACTTTTCCACAGGTCCTAAGCTCCTAAACTTAGTTTGGGTGTCAGGAATTTTTGTGGTGTAATATGGTCAGATTTAATCCGTGCCATGTAGGAGTAAAATTATCGTCGTCCTTTTCTTTCCTCTGCGAAAAGGTATGATAGAACCATGAACCTTTATAGACACAAAGACGCAAATATCCGGAAGACTTGGCTCTTGTTTGCCGTGTTTTTTGTCGTAATTATCGGGATTGGCTGGGCGGCAAGCGTGTTTTATAATGACCTTGCCATTTTGGTTTTTGCGGTGTTGTTGAGCGTCGGGATGAGTATTGCGAGCTATTGGTACTCGGATAAGATCGTTCTTTCCATGAGCCGCGCGCATCCGGTTGAGAGAGAGAATGCGTCGGAACTCTATAACGTCGTGGAAAATCTTGCGATAACCGCAGGGCTTCCCATGCCGCGCGTGTTTCTTATTGACGAGCCGTCGCCAAACGCTTTTGCAACCGGACGTAATCCCAAGCACGCGGCAGTGGCTGTAACCACCGGATTGTTGGAACGTCTTGACCGCAGTGAACTGGAGGGCGTGCTTAGCCACGAGCTCTCGCATATTGGAAACCGCGATATGCTCGTTTCCACCGTCGCGGTGGTGCTTGTGGGATTTGCGGCGCTTATTGCCGGATGGGTGCGGTATTCGTTTTTCTTCGGCGGGTTTGGCGGGAGACGGCGCGAAGGCGGCGGAGGGGGCGTTGTTATGCTCATCGGTCTTGTGCTTGCGATTTTGGCGCCCATTGCCACGATGCTCCTGCAACTTGCGATTTCACGCAGGCGCGAATATCTTGCGGATGCCTCCGGCGTGCTGCTCACGCGCTATCCGGAAGGGCTTGCGCGAGCGCTTGAGAAAATCAGCACAGCGCCGAAAATGGCGCGCGTGAACGACGCCACCGCGCATCTCTGGCTTTCGGACCCCAAACCTCGCCGCCCACACATCACCAAATGGTTTATGACGCACCCGCCGATAGAAGATAGGATTGCGAGATTGCGAGGGATGAGGGTGTAAAAAAAATAAAAATTTAGTTCGTCAAACCCACGGAGTATAGGAAAGTATAAAGAATGGAAAGGTGCAGGAGTGGTTGAACTGGCGGTCCTGGAAAGACCGTATGCCAGAAATGGCATCGAGGGTTCGAATCCCTCCCTTTCCGCCTTCGTCACGACGCAGCTTTAGCGAAGTCGGATTCACCAAATCTACGCCGTGACTACGGCGTGACAAAGTCCGCCTTCGTCACGACGCAGCTTTAGCGAAGTCGTCGCCACGCAACTTCGCATAACTGCAGCACATCTAAAATATCGTTAAATACACGAACTTGACAGAAGCCGGTGACAAGGATTATACTTTCTATTGTTGTTCAACTATTCAAATGTTGATTCTCGAGGGGCTGGATAGGTGACAAGGTCGTTATTATTTATCAGATATATTTCTTAATA
>JACPCQ010000070.1 GCA_016179715.1 Parcubacteria group bacterium | reverse complement strand
CGTCAAAAGACCAGTAGCCGACAAGGCCGAGGTTGATGGGAGGTTTGCGGATGATGCCAGCACTGACATCAAAACTCCACAGGAAATAGAGCTGATGCGCGCGAGTGGACGTATTGCCGCGGAAATCTTGAAAGACTTGCAAGAGCACGCAAAGCCGGGCGTTACGACTATGGAACTTAACGCGCGCGCGATTGAGCTTGTTGGGCTACGCAACAAGCAGCTAGGCGGTGTGAAAGTCGCATTTAAGGGATATGAAGGTTTTCCCGCGGCAGCGTGCACTTCGCTTAATGAAATTATCGTACATGGTGTGCCAAATAAAGTGCCGTTGAAAGAGGGCGATAGTCTCGGTCTTGATTTTGGCGTAACTTACAAAGGATGGTACTCGGATACCGCGATAACAATTCCCATTGGCGAGGTGAGCCCGGAGGTGAAGCGAATTATTCGTGTATGCCAAGAATCGCTTAATGTTGGGATTGCTAAGGCGCGCGTTGGCAGTACAACGGGTGATATCGGGGCGGCAGTGCAACAATACGTGGAAAAAGAGGGTTATGGCATTGTGCGCAATCTGTGCGGCCATGGCGTGGGCAAAGATTTACACGAGTCGCCGGAAGTGCCTAATTTTGGCAAGCGCCACGAGGGCGTGAAGCTTGTCCCGGGTATGGTTATTGCAATCGAGCCGATGATAGTTGCAGGCAGCCCGCTTCTGCGCCCTGCTAAAGATGGCTATGGCTATGAAACAAAAGACAAATCTCTAACCGCGCATTTTGAGCATACGGTGGCGATTACGGAGAAAGGCGCGGAGGTGTTGACGCGTATCTAAGGAGGGTCGGTCCGTCCTGCGCGCCATCCTCAACCATAGACTTATCCACACCCTACCCATCGCAGGGGGGGGGGGGGGATTCATGATATACTATATTCATAGGTCTGCCAGTTTATATTCTTATTCATTAAACTATATATATATAATATGCTACCCATATTAAAAAAAAGACAAACCTGGAGCGCTATAGCCAGTATTATCATAGCAGTGTTTCTAATCAGCGGCCTAACACAAGCCGCAATCACCTTAAACCAGAATATCCAACTAGGCAACGGCACACCCACCCTCCCTCTTAATGGAGATGATCTCTATGTCACAGGAACCTTTGAAGTAGACGGCATAGCCAACCTGGGCGGAGCTACCAGCTTTGGAGCAGATCTTGACCTTAATGGCAACAATATAACCGAAGGAGGAGTGCTCTATCTCATAGAGCAAGCCGAAGCAGACTTAGACATAGCAGGCTCAGGCCAACTATGGGTAGATCTAGCCACCCCCAATCTACTGATGTTCACCGATGACGCGGGAACAGACTTTACCATCGCAAATACCCTCCACAAGCTCTCTGCCTTTGCCGCCACCACATCCCTTGAGCTTAAAGGAGTTGTCTCTGACGAAACAGGCTCTGGCTCTCTGGTATTTGCCACCTCGCCAACCTTGGTAGCTCCTGTCCTAGGCACTCCAGCTTCAATAGCATTAACCAACGCCACCGACCTTCCTCTTACCGCAGGTGTTACAGGCATACTGCCCACCGCTAATGGAGGCACAGGCATTGCCTTCTTTACCGCCGCTGGACCCACCGTAGCCAGGGTCTACACATTCCCTGATGCCGCGGCCACTGTTCTTACCAGCAATGACGTGGTTACCGTTGCTCAAGGAGGAACGGGTGTTGCGACATTCACGGACGCCGGCGTGCTCATCGGCAACACCACAGGCGCCATACAAGTCACCACCGCCGGCACCGCCGGCCAGGTTCTTACCTCCAACGGAGCTGGAGTTGATCCTACGTTCCAGGCGGCTGCGGGAGGCTCGTCAACCCAGCTTACCCAGAACTTCACTGCTTCAGGCACAATCACCCAAGGAGACGTTGTCGCGCTCAATGCAGACGGCACGGTTGCTACAGGTTTTACCGCGCCTGTCGCAGTAACGTATACTTCCGTTGCCAAGCTTGACGCCACTCACTATGTGGTGGCGTATAACGATACCACTAATTCTGTAGGCAAAGCGGTTGTCTGTTCTGTTTCCACAACCACTTCAACTTGCGGCACCCCTGTTACGTTTAACGCAGCCACTTCTAACTACATCTCCGTCTCCGCCCTTGACTCCACTCACTTTGTGGTAAGCTATCAGGACGGGGGCAACTCCAATTACGGCACTGCAATTGTGGGACTGACAAACGGCGCAACTACCATTTCCTCGTATGGAGCTGAAAACGTGTTTAATTCAGCCTCTTCTCAATACACCTCTGTTTCCGCCCTTGACGCCACTCACTTTGTGGCAAGCTATCAGGACGTTGGCAACTCTTATTACGGCACTGCAATTGTGGGGTTAACAGACGGCGCAACCACCATTTCCTCGTATGGAGCTGAAAATGTGTTTAATTCAGCCATTTCTGCCTACACCTTTGTTTCTGCCCTTGACTCCACTCACTTTGTGGCAAGCTATCAGGACACAGGCAACTCCTTTTACGGCACTGCCATTGTGGGGCTGACAAACGGCGCTACCACCATTTCCTCGTATGGAGCTGAAAATGTGTTTAACGCAGCCATTTCTCAATACACCTCTGTCTCCG
>JACPCQ010000068.1 GCA_016179715.1 Parcubacteria group bacterium | reverse complement strand
AACAGTGATACTGCTTCGCGCGCACAGTGCGCGCGAAAGTTTAACGGCTCAACCCATTTGACTTCGTTCAGGGTTGAGCCGTTTATTTCAACTCTCGTTATATTTCCGGCTACCGTCCGCCAGCCTCCAGCATCCAGCGTCACACCTCAATAATCACCGGAAGCACCATGGGGCGGCGCTGGGTTTTGGAGAAGAGAAATTCGCCGAGGCGTTCTCTTAACATGTCTTTAACATACGTCCAGTTCACTGGACTCATTTTGCCTGCCGTCTCCTCCACCGCTTTTCTGATGATGCCGCGCGCCTGCTGCAAGAGTTCCTTTGACTCGCGAAGATACACAAAACCGCGCGAGATAATGTCCGGAGAGTTTCGTACTTTCAGCGTCTCGGAGTCCACAATGACGATTGCCACAAAGATGCCGTCTTCGGAAAGCATCTTCCGGTCTCTTAGCACCACTTCTTTTACATCCCCCACACCTAAACCATCCACCATAACATAACTTGAGGGCACGTATTCCTTCGTAAGCGCCACCTGCTCACGCGAAGCTTCAACTACCTGTCCGTTGTCGGCAATGATAATCTGCTCCGGCTTGAGCCCGGCGCGGAGACCCACTTTTGCATGCATCTTCAGAAACGAATGGTTTCCCTCAATCGGCATGAGAAACTGGGGTTTTACCAGCTCAATCATGAGTTTGAGGTCCTCTTGTTTCGCGTGTCCTCCGGCATGGATATCAAGCATCCGATAATTGATGACCTCGGCTCCCTCACGATAAAGCTTGTCGGTCAGCAACTGGACCGAACGCTCATTTCCGGGAATAACCGAAGAGGAAAATACCACCGTGTCGCCCGGCTGGATCTGCAGCGAGCGATGCTGGCGATTGGCAATGCGCATAAGAGCGGCGCGGTCTTCTCCCTGCGCACCGGTTGCAAGCACGATGATTTTTTCGGGCAGGTACTTGGAAGATTCTTCCGCGCGAATAATATTTTTTTCATCAAATTTCATGTACCCAAGCCGCCGCGCGATTTCTATGTTGTTGCGCATACTGCGGCCCTCAATCACCACCTTTTTTTTGTGGCGCTCGGCAAGCTGTATAATCTCGTTCAAGCGTCCCAAAAGTGAGGCGAATGTTCCGATGATAAGACGGCCTTTCGCGTTTTTGATAATCGCCTCCATTTCTATCTGAATGTCCGTTTCGGAAAACTGGTGCCCCGTTTCTCGAGCATTCGTGCTGTCTGACATGAGCACGCGTATGTCCCCGGCGCGCCCAAGCTCCTTTATCTTTTCCAGTTCCAGCTTGCCGGCAATGTCCGACCTGACATCAAGCTTAAAATCTCCCGTGTGCACGAATCTACCGATGGGCGTACGCAGCACCACCCCGACCGAAGCGGGTACGTTATGAGAGACCCCAAAGAAGCTCAACTCAAACGCGCCAAGTTTCAACACGGTATCGCTTGAAATTTTATTCAGATTCAGCGAATGCGGAGGATGAAAATCTTCCTGGCGCTTTTCGATAATCGCAAGCGTCAGGTCCGTCGCATACAAGGGGACGTTCCTGCCCAGCTCCGGCATAAGGTGCGGAATCGCGCCGATATGGTCATAATGCGCATGGGTAATGACAACACCTTTGATATGTTCACGCTTCGGAAGCAATGATTCAATATTGGGCACAATGTAATCAATGCCCGGCATGTTGTCCTCCGGAAATTGTAGGCCCATATCAATAACAACGATATCGCCGTGGTTGGCCGATTTCGGGTCAACATACTCCAGATACATCATGTTGCGCCCGACCTCTTCCAGTCCGCCTAACGGGACAATGCGCACGTGCGCGTATTTAGGTGTCGCTATGGGCGCAGTACGCGGTTTTTTTGACCGCGTTTCTCCGGAACGAAATGCGGTGTGCACAGGGCTTGATATGCGCGGCCTTGCCCCGCGTAATCCGCGCGCGGGCGCCGGGTGACGACGATCTTGGGTTTTCGCTATCATCATAATAAGATTAAGATATGTGACTCGCTTAGAGTCGTTAACTAATAATTATTTGTAGTAATTGGGAGACGTAAGACGGATAGAAAGCACAGCGCATTCGGGCGGTACCCCGTCTCCAAAGGAACCAACCTTTTTCGCAAAGTAATTTCTCTTTTGTGCCGGAGGAGGGATTTGGTCACAACTCTCGCTTGTTTCTGCTCGCTCGGTCGCGATCCCGCCTCGCGGTGCTCCTCGCCGGAGTGCTCGTCGCACATCGCTCCGGCCTTCAAATCTATCGCGCAAATAAAACCGTTTATTTGTGCCGGAGGAGGGATTTGAACCCTCAAGCCTTGCGGCATACGGCTCTGAACCGTACGTGTTTGCCAATTTCACCACTCCGGCAAAAACATAAATTCGGGCAGGCGGCGTTTATCCTGCTGCGCCCGCCGTAGCCTTCGGCGAAGGCGGGATGCGCCCGCCGTAGCCTTCGGCGAAGGCGGGGATGCGCCCGCCGTAGCCTTCGGCGAAGGCGGGGATGCAATCGAAGGACTCAAAAAACATAGTCGCTTCGCTCCTTGTTGGACCCGCCGTCGGTGTTACGGAATCGCGCGGTATCGCGTTGCGGTCGGGTCAACTCGCCTTCGGCTCCGGTGTGGCGGTCACGGTCGCGCTTACAACGCCTTTGG
>JACPCQ010000018.1 GCA_016179715.1 Parcubacteria group bacterium | reverse complement strand
CGCGGTTTCGGGTCTCAATTTCCGGGATACGGGGTGCGGTTTGACCTTGCGGATTCGGACCGCGCGTTTATACTCTTTGCCGATTTTCCGACCGGTACGGAAGATTTTTTGGGGGATCAACGTTATGGCGGGCCGGATTCGGGTGAAAAAGTTGAGGAGTTTCGCATACAGACTGCCGCAAAGATTACGCGTCTTTGCAAGAATAAACAAATTGACGGCGTGAGTTGGGAAACTTGCGCGCTCAATGACATAGAGGCGGTATATACTCGCCCTGACCCGATTATTGCGCTTCGCGCCGATGGAGACGCACAGGGGGTTTCAAATCTTGGAATAGAGATAAGCTCACTTCGCGGGGTGACAAAAACCATTGTAGTGTGGATTACGGGACAAGTAACGATAGAATAATCGCGAATATATGAATATAGTTAAACTCTAAATTCTAATATCTATCTAAACAAATTTTAAATTCTCATGTTTAAGATTCCGAGTGTGTTTTGCAACTTATTATTTGGAAAATTGAGTTTTGTTTAGGATTCAGCATTTCGGATTTTGCGTATAATATATAATGCAAAAAGCAAAAAACAAAAATCAAAGCGGGTTTTCGCTGCTGGAAACGCTGGTTGCTGTCGCCATTCTGACCGGAGCAGTGCTCGGGCCGCTTGCGCTTGCTTCACAAAGCATCCGGTCTTCCGGCTTGTCGCAGGACCGCATTGCCGCGTTCTTTCTTGCGCAGGAAGCGATGGAATTTGTGCGCAATCGGCGCGATGAAAACGGTCTTTTGCGTCTTACTGATTCTGGCCGCACGTGGCTTTCCGGACTTGAGGCGTGCCGGACGGATATAAACGCGGACGGATGTATTGTTGACCCTTTTCCAATGGAAGCGGGCGGGACCATCGCGGCCTGCAGCGGCTCTTGTCCCTATTTGCCGTATGGCACTGCGGTAGACACGGAACGTTACGGGTACGACATCCCCTCATTTTTCATTCAATCGCAGAAATACCGCAGAACGGTATATATTGAACCGATACAGGAAGACGTAGAAGTGCGCGTGCGCGTCATAATTGAATGGGTGACGCCGTTGAAGTCTTCCGGAACGGACAGTTTTACTACAGAGGAACGTCTGTTTAATTGGATTTAGAGACGAAAAATGCAAAACGAAAAATGCAAAACAGCATATCACTATTGTGGGAAAATCGGTACGGGGTTTACCCCGTTAGAAATTGAACACGGATTCTCCTCTTTCATTAACCAAAGCCGCAAAGGCAGCCTCAGTTTATGAAGAATCTTATACACAAACCGCGCGGATGCGTTTCTTGCGGAGTTTACCCCCACACCTTTCGGCGTATTGTTTTGCATCGGACACACGCTGTGCCGCAGAATGAACAGACGGCAGGGTACTCCAACGGTGTTATACCCGTACGAAAAGAGCAAAACGATATTCTCTTCCGAAAGGTGTGGGGGTTTACCCTTATTGAGATGATCGTGTCTCTGGGCGTATTTTCCGTTGCGCTGCTTATCAGTATCAGCGCAATTCTTAGCGTTTCCGCCGCGCAAAAAAAAGCAGTTGCGCTGCAAAACGCCGAAGACAATTTCCGCTTCGCGTTTGAAGCGATTGCCAAAGAAATTCGCACAGGAAGAGACTTTTTCTGTGATGATGTTGCCCCTCCCCCGGGATATGTACCGAAAGATTGCGCGACGGGCGAACGGCTGTTGACGTTTCAAAACGCGCGCGGCCAGACCATTTCTTATGAATATGAGAGCAACAGCGGACGTCTGCAAAAAACAGTAGACCGGCTAAGCACGACGTTTCTTACATCCGGGCTGGTGCACATAAATGATTTTAAATTTTATGTTGTAGGAACCGGTGCCGCAACTGCCGACTTACGCCAGCCGCGCGTGACCATGCTGCTTAAGGGAACGGCAGGAGTTTCCGAGGCCGAACAAGTAACGTTGCGTCTGCAGACAACGGTTTCGCAACGGCGACTGGATAATTAAGCCCTGCACGAATTATATATGAAAAGAAAATATAGACGGCAACATGGTGTTACAATGCTTCTTGCGCTTCTTGTTATCAGCGTTGCATTGACGGTAAGTCTCGGGGTTTCAAATCTTGTGCTTGGCGAATTGCTTCTTTCCACCTCGGGAAGAGATTCCCAAATCGCTTTTTATTCTGCCGATACGGCCGTGGAATGCGCGCTTTATTGGGAGCTTGTAGAGCAGGCGTTTGACCAGGGCACGTCCATCCGATGCGCGGACCGCGAGATTGTTCCGGTGATTGTCGGGGACGGGACAAGGTGGGAATTCAGTTTGGAACTTCCGCTTGAGGAATCCGTAACTGCGCGTGCCTGCGCGGATGTTTCGCTGGAAAAAGACCCTGTAAACGGAAATGTTACGGTGCGCGGACTGGGAAATTTTCCTGCGGTACTTGAAAACGAGCGCTGTGTTGCGCGCGGGCGCACGGTACAGCGCGGAATTGAAACCCGTTTTTCGTTTTAGTACTCCCTCAAATCAAATTTATCGGGAGTGCTCGCAGAAATACGCCCGCCTAAGGCGGGCAAGCGGACGTAACGCGGAAGAATGCCGACAGAACTAGAACCTATCTCAAAAATCATTTCTGCTGCTATCGCAAAACTTCGGCTGCGACTTGTCAAAAAAATCTCGCAAGATACGCTGATCTCGCAAGATACGCTGTATATTACTCGTTTTTTTTGACCGCGTCTCGCTCGAAGTTTTGCAATCTCGCGATGAAAGCATTTTTGAGATAGGTTCTAATTAAAACATCGTGAATAATTCATGACTACACCGAATACAAAAGCCACCGCCCGCGCGCGTATCGCCAAATTGAAGCAGATGATAAACCGACATCGTTATCTGTATCACGTTCTTGACCGGGAAGAAATTTCTCCGGAAGCGCTTGATTCGCTCAAGCACGAACTCAAAACGCTTGAGGACAAGTACTCCGATCTCGTTACGCCGGATTCTCCCACGCAGCGCGTTGCAGGAAAGCCGCTTGACGCATTTAAAAAAGTGACGCATCAAGAGCCGATGCTCTCGCTTGAAGACGTTTTTAACCAGGAAGAGTTTGAGGCGTGGCAGCAGCGTTTGCAGAGATTTCTTGGAACGGCGCAGAAATTTTCTTTTTTTGCCGAATCAAAATTTGACGGTCTCGCCTTGAGCTTAGTCTATCGCCGTGGGGTATTAGAACGCGCTTCCACGCGCGGGAACGGCAAGGTGGGGGAAGATATAACGGCAAATGCGCGTACAATTGAGGCCATTCCTCTTTCTCTGGAATTGCACGAGGACATTCCTCCACACCTGCGGCATTCGGTAGAACATCTGCTCACAAGCGGGACAATTGAGGTGCGGGGGGAGGCGATTTTGACACGAAAAATGTTTGCTGCAGTAAATAAAGTACAAGAACGCGCAGGGAAAAACATATATGCAAATCCCCGCAACCTTGCCGCCGGGTCGTTGCGGCAACTAAATCCGGAGATTGTGCGCGAGCGCAAACTTGATTTCTACGCCTATGCACTGGCGGGAGAAGCCGGACAAAAACGGCACAGTGAAGAACACGCCTTACTCAAGGCGTTGGGATTTAAGACAGACGCGCTTGCCGTCCCGTGCCGCGACGCGCGGGCGGTAAAAATTTTTTTGGAGCGTATAAAAAGTTTGCGCTCAAAACTTGCTTACGAAATAGACGGGATAGTGGTCACGGTGGACGATAACGCACTTTTTCGGCGGATGGGTGTGGTAGGGAAAGCTCCCCGGGGCGCTGTTGCGTATAAATTTTCTCCGCACGAGGCGACAACAATAGTTGAGGATATTCGTGTACAGCTGGGACGAACCGGCGTGCTTACTCCTGTTGCGGTTTTGCGTCCGGTAGAGATCGGCGGTGTAACGGTGAGCCGCGCGACATTGCATAACATGGCGGAAATCAAGCGTCTGGGGTTGCGTATCGGAGATACGGTAATCGTGGGGCGGGCGGGGGATGTTATTCCGGATGTGCGCCGTGTACTTCCGGAATTGCGCACAGGAAAGGAACGCGTCTTTCATCTGCCGCGCCGGTGCCCCGTTTGCGGGGGCGTTGTTGAAGAGGGAGCGGACGGAAAGTGGGCGCGCTGTACAAACAAACATTGCGCCGCGCGGCATCGCGAAGAACTCTATCACTTTGTCTCCAAAGCCGCGTTTGATATTGACGGACTGGGACCGCGCATTGTTGATTTACTGCTTGATAAAAATCTCATTGAGGATGGGGCGGATTTATTTACGCTTACTGCCGGAGATCTGGTCGGACTTCCCGGATTTGCCGAAAAAGCGGCAGAAAATTTGGTTGAAGCAATACGGAAACGCCGCACGATTGATCTCCCGCATTTTATGACGGCACTCGGTATTCTGCATGTGGGAGAGGAGAC
>JACPCQ010000062.1 GCA_016179715.1 Parcubacteria group bacterium | reverse complement strand
TCGGGCTGTTGCGCGCGGATATGTACATATACGGCGCACTGTCGTTATGGCATAATACAAGAGATGAATTATGGGGTGCTTTCTTTTATACAGCGGGGGATGTGGTTTCCCGTAAAATTATTTTTGACATTGTGGGCGCCGATGCGCGTGCGCGGAAGAGAACACCTTCGCACCGCGACTCCTCCGCTTATTATTATTGCAAATCATAAAACGGTACTGGATCACTTTGTGCTAGGCGTGCTCCTTTCATTTCGTTCTTGTCTTTTGCCGCTGCGTTTTCTTGGAGAAACGCAGCGTTTTCAATTTTGGTGGCTGAACATGTTACGGGTGCTCGGTGTTATTCGTATTTTTTACTGGCTATTTGGCGTCTCACCCGTCGTACGCCGTCGCGGGCTGAAGCAGGCACTTTCGCATCCGTTGCGCCTGCTTCAGGAGGGCGGAACTGTTGTTATTTATCCGGAGGGCTCTGTTGTGCGTGCGGACCATGTGGGGATGTTTAAGCGCGGCATCGGGGCGTTGGAGCATTGGTCGCGTGTTCCCATTTTGCCGGTTGCGATACGGACCGAAAAAAAGCGCGGACATCTGCGTCGTGTCTATTATGTCAATATCGGCAGGCAATTTTTTATTCCGAAGGAACTTTCTTTTGAAGATAGCGCCGACTACGCCCGCCGCATCGTAAAGATGCTGTACGTGGAAGCGGCGGCGGAGAAATGATTGGCAGAGATAGGCGCAGTTTCTTTTTCAGGGAGTTGAACCGCTAGAATTTTGGGGTTTCATCTCTCAAAACCGCTTAAATCTGGATTCGCCTCGGCGTTTATGGCACAATGAAGGTTATGCAGCAAAACGTATTTACCTTGCTTAAAGAGCGAGGATTTGTAAAACAATCCACCGACGAGGAGGGAATTCGGGAACTGCTTTCCGGCTCGCCAATTACATTCTATGCGGGGTTTGACCCGACCGCGGATAGTTTTCACGTGGGCAACCTCGCGCTCATCATGGCAATGAGCCATTTACAGCGCGCAGGGCATCGCGCGATTGCGCTTCTGGGCGGAGGGACGGCATTGATTGGAGACCCGAGCGGCAGAACCGAAGCGCGTCCGATGATGGCGCAAGAGACGATTGATGCCAACAGCGCACGACTGCGTTTGCAGCTCGCGCAATTTTTGACGCTGGATGAGGAAGAACGCGGGATGCTGTTGGATAACGCGTTGTGGCTGTGTGAAGCGCGCTACATTGACTTCCTGCGCGAGGTGGGCGCGCACTTTCGGGTAAACGAGATGGTCAAAACCGAGACCTACCGCGAGCGTATGGAGCGCGGAGAAGGGTTATCATTTCTGGAATTTAATTATCAGCTGCTGCAGGCATACGACTATCTGCAGCTTTTTCATAAGTATCGCTGTGTTTTGCAGATAGGCGGGTCCGACCAGTGGGGAAATATGATTGCGGGCGTTGACTTGGTGCGGCGCAAGGAGCGGAAACTCGTGTATGTGTTTACCATTCCGCTCGTCACTGCGGCCGGCGGGAAGAAGATGGGAAAGACCGCCGCAGGCGCGGTGTGGCTGGATGCGGAAAAAACTTCGCCATACGAATTTTATCAGTATTGGATAAATGTGGACGATGGCGATGTGGAGCGATTTTTGTTATTGTTCACGTTTTTGCCTGCGGAAGAGATACGGAAGCTTGCAAGCGCACAAGGCGCCGCGTTGCGGGACGCAAAAGCGCGTCTTGCGTTTGAAGTAACCACGCTCGTTCACGGGGAGGCAGAAGCAAAACGCGCGCGAGAGGGTGCGCATGCGGCATTTGGCGGCGGGGAAGACGGAGACGCTTCGGCTGTCCCGACCATCACTATTTCTCGTACACGCCTCGCACAGGGAATTCCGATTGTGGATTTGCTCGTTGAGACCGGCCTTTCCGCTTCAAAAGGCGCCGCTCGGCGGCTAATTGCGCAGGGCGGCGTATCAATTGGGGGCGCTACAATTTCTTCTCCGGACGCTATCATGCGGGAAAAACAATTACTGGATAATAACGCGTTTCTGTTGCGCGCAGGCAAGAGACGATATCATCGGGTAGTGGTGGAAAACGGCGCACATTCCCGGTAATTTTGGAACAGAGCGTATGGAGCAAGCCATGAAAACAAAAACTGCGATTAGTCTGGGTGTGGTGTTTGGCCGTGGAGGCAAGGTCTTGATGATTCGGCGCATGTTGGAAGAGGTTGGAGAAGGCGGCGTGCTTCGCTGGGCATTTCCCGGCGGAAAACCGACCGGAGGAGAAAGCGGCGCGGATTGCGTGAAACGCGAGATTCGCGAAGAAACCGGTTATGCGGTTCGGGTAATTCGGGAGATAACCAACCGTGAACATCCGAATTTTTCCAGGCATATAACATACTATTTGTGCGAACTGGAGCAGGAAGAACCGATGTACGGTCCGCAGGAGTTCTACGAAGTTGCGGTGATCCGGTGGGTGCGCCCGCAGGACGTTGCGGGGTTGGTAACCAGCAATCTTGACTCGGAGGTTTCCGTGTTGCTCGCCGGACGGTATGTTCAGGAAGCAGAAACAGCAAAGAAGGTAAGGCCAGGCAGTGTCGTTAAGGTGCGGATGGGAGAAAAAGAAAAAACACTCACCTTAGTGCAAGATGGAACACGACTTATGGACAGTCAACTCTCTGTTGCGAGCCCTGTCGGACGGGCGCTGCTTGGCGCGCAAGAAGGGGACATTGTGGCTTATAATGTCGGCAACGACCTCCGCTCGCT
>JACPCQ010000032.1 GCA_016179715.1 Parcubacteria group bacterium | reverse complement strand
CATCTTTTGAGCTAAAAAGAACATTAGCCCCAAAAGCTACAAGCAAGATAGACACCACGACGATTGTTATAACGGGGATTTGAATAAACCCTATTCGTTTAGAGGCGGTTCTGACCTGTTTCATCTTGACATTTATACTAAAGATGGTATAAATAATCAAGTTTCATTACCCCCGCTTCTCCTGCACAAAGGATGTCGCGGGCGGGACGGCTTGGGGAAATACAAAAGCCGCTCCCGACCTTCAAACAATCTTTCCCCGATTGATTGAGGACGGAATGGACACGATTTAATAAGTTAGGGCACACGGCAAAAGGGCGAGCAATCGCCCTTTTGTCTTTATAGAAACGACAGGAAACAAGTTTTTATAATTTGGACGAACATCATTTGGACGAAATAGAATCGCTCGGCGAGACCACTTTTCGGGAGAAGCGTCGCGCGTTCGGCATAAAGCCAAAAGACCGCCGCCATCATATTTACATCATCGGCAAGACGGGGACGGGCAAATCCACCCTTATTAAAAACATGGTCATTCAAGACCTCCGCTTGAATCACGGCGTCGCTCTTGTTGATCCTCACGGCGACTTGGTGGAGGACATCTTAAACTACATACCGAAAACGCGGACAAACGAAGTCGTCTATTTCAATCCGGCGGACAACGAGCACCCTGTCGCTATCAACATACTTGAAGCGAAGGGTGATGAGGAGAAACAGCTCGTCGCCTCATCGCTCATTTCCGTATTCCGGCATTTGTGGAAGGAGTTTTGGGGTCCCCGCCTTGAACACATTTTATATAATTGCGTCTTGGCTTTGATGGACACGCCCGGGCAAACTTTGCTCGGCGTGTATCGTATGCTCGTTGATGATGATTTCAGGAAACTTATCGTCGCTAACATCAAGGACCCCGTTGTAAAAATGTTTTGGATTGAAGATTACGAGAGTTATGATTTACGCTTTCGCAAGGAAATAATCTCGCCCGTCCAAAACAAGGTCGGACAGCTTCTCACTTCTCCCCAAATGCGGAACATAGTCGGCCAAGCAAAAAGCTCGGTTGATTTCGGTTTTGTTATGGACCAAAAGCGGATTCTTTTAGCCAATCTTTCCAAAGGAAAGGTCGGCGAGGATAAATCAAACCTGCTCGGTTCGGCTATCGTAACGAAAATGTATCTCTCCGCTTTGGAGCGGCAGAACTTGCCGGAGGAAGTCCGCAAGGACTTCTATCTCTATATAGACGAGTTTCAGAATTTTTCCACCGACATTTTCCCGTCTATTCTCTCCGAAGCTCGTAAATACCGCTTGAACCTCAACCTCGCCCACCAATACCTCTACCAACTGCCCGAAGGTATCAAGCACGCCGTTTTCGGGAACGTCGGGACTGTCATTTCCTTCCGCGTCGGCAGTTACGACGCCAAAGAACTCTCTGAAGAAATGAAGCCCGTATTTACGAGCGAGGATTTGGAGAATTTGGACAATCATCATATCGCCTTGCGGCTCTTGATAGACGGGAAAATGTCTCACGCTTTCTCCGCCATCACCTTTCCGCCTTTGAAACCTACCGGACGGGAAGCGGAGCGGGACACGGTTTTACGAATATCGCGGGAACGCTACGCTACACCGCGCGATATTGTGGAAGAAAAATTAAAAAATTGGTTTGAAAAATAAAACGCTCTCGCCCCCCCACGACGAGCAAAAAGAAATAGCGGGACGGAAGGAGAAGGCCGAGCCACCAGACGCGACCCCGCGACTTGCGGAGCGACGAGCGAAGCGAGGAGCGGAGCAACCTTTTCCGTAGTGAAGTCGGACTTTGATTTTGCGAGGAGTGAGGGAAAAGAAGCGAGTGTTTAAGCGTGATATTGCCCAAGCTACCCCTTCAAGCCGCGACCGAGCGAATGAAGGGGTGTGTGAAGGGGTAAAGCTCTACTCAAAATCAAGATTTTTTGCTAAAGTAAGTCCAAGCGGTGTTGTAAACAGCCACCACGATAAAACTCAACGGCTTTTTGAGAGCCATTTGCGAATCAATCGCCCTGCTCTTGAGCAAACAAGGGAGCCTGTTCTCCTAAAGTGCGCCGGACTGATACCTTTCCAATTTTTATTCAACCAATTCATCGGCGCGAAGTGCGGCTGACTTTACAGGAAGAATTTGCGCCAACGACCAAACCGGAAGATACGAAATTATCCTTAAAATAAGGGCTTTTTTGTTGGTTTTTGGGCATTGATTGAATCATAGCTATTGTGCTTGACAGGATAGATGATATATGCTATATTTAATACATAATTTGAGGGGTTAAGGCAGCGGGTAGATTTCCTCTTGAATTAGCGAGTTAGCTCTTTGAAAAAACATAGTTGACTATGCAAGCGGTTTCTCTGCCGGGTTTTGGCGCAGAGTTCGGAATACATCTTCCGAATTGTGCGCCGAAACTTGGCCATCGTTGGCATGTCGCCAGCGGGAAGAAACGCAAACCATGTAGAGCCAAGCCCTCTCCAGAAATGGGAGGCAAGGCAAAGGAGAAGACCATGAACACAATCGAAATGTCTCCCGGAAATCGTGCCGACCAGAGCATCCCATCCCGTCTGGCCTGCTCGTACGAGCGGCCCGACCTCGGTTGGGACAAGCCACTTCGGATCTATGTCGCGACGGATCGCGACAGGGTCACCGTCATCTTTCCGTGGAGCCAACGGCTCCACAAGGGTGGGGGATCGGCACACTACAGCGGAGATGGTGCGCTCCTCCGTGCCAAGAGGCACATGGAGAGCTTCACTCTCGAGTGCCAGCCGCAGCCCAAGTGGGTGGATGAAATCCCCACCATGGACGGATTTCCCCTCCGGGTGAGGGGATTCGACTGGACGGCGCTGCCCATGACGGCGCCGCCAAGTGAGGAGACCCAAGTTGGGTACTCCTCTTGGTCAGAGAGCGGTGTAGACGGAGTCGTCTATCCTCCACAACAAACTTCGGATCCCGGGGCGGGATCCGGATCCAGGCCGCGAGGTCCACCAAAGCCACCGCGTAGTCGTCGTCGTCAGTTCAAACGCGCCGTGATCGCGCACAAGTTAAACCGAGTTGAGGACACGGCCTCAACTCAATCATCAAGTCCCTTGCGTTCGTCGCTCGGGGCTTTTCTTTTTGTAAAATTTCAAAGAACAAATTTATTGCGCAAACAAATTTTTTCAGCTATCCTTTACTTGTATTTGTTTACGCAATCGTCGGCGCGAGTTTCTCCGAAATCACGCAACTCTACATATAACTCTGCCAACAAACACACCACCATGACAAAGACGATTTTGGTAACCGGATGCGCCGGATTTATCGGGAGTAACTTGTGCGAATATCTTCTTGCAAACGAAGACTGCCGCATTGTCGGTATTGATAATTTTTTGACTGGAAGCAGGGCAAATATCCGTAACATGCTGGCCGATAAAAAATTTACGTTTCTTGAAAAAGACATTATTGAACCGCTCTACCTTGAGGAAGACCGCATTGATCACATCTACAACTTGGCTTGCCCCGCTTCCCCGGTGCACTATCAGGCAAATCCTATACGGACGATTAAAGTAAATACTTTCGGCGTTATCAATATGCTCGGCCTTGCGAAAAAGCATAAGGCGAGAATTCTGCAAGCGTCCACCTCGGAAATCTATGGCGATCCGTTGGAGCATCCGCAAACCGAAACATACAAGGGAAATGTAAACCCTATCGGCCCCCGCGCTTGTTATGACGAGGGAAAAAGAATCGCGGAAGCTTTGTGTTTTGAGTACCAGAGAAAGCACGGCGTGGATATTCGTGTTGCAAGGATTTTCAATACATACGGCCCGAATATGGCGGAAAACGACGGCCGCGTCATCTCCAATTTTATCGTGCAGGCGCTTGCCGGTGAAAGCCTTACCGTTTATGGAAAAGGCGAGCAGACACGCTCTTTTTGCTATGTGAGCGATATGGTGAGAGGGCTGTATCAACTTATGCAAAGCGATAACGCGGGACCGGTGAATTTGGGCAACCCGACAGAGCTGACCATTCTGGAAATTGCCGGGAAAATAATTTCTCTTACGCGGTCAGATGCAGAAATAATTTTTCAGGATTTGCCCGCTGACGACCCGCACCGAAGAAAGCCCGATATTACGCTCGCCGAGCGCAATCTCGGCTGGCTGCCGCAGGTTGAACTTGAAGAGGGGCTTAAAAAAACCATTGATTATTTTATGGGGCTTCATCATAATTGATATATGGTTAAAAGAGCCGAACATTTCCACCGCAGTCGGATTTCAGACAAGAACGCACGTTCTGTTCAGGATATTGTTATGGAAAAAATCGGCTTCAAAAAACGCAAAACCAAGAAACCTCTAGTCGTTGCTCTCGCGGGCCTTGTGGGTTCGGGTAAAAGCTCGGTTGCCAAAGCGCTGGCGAAACATATCGGTGCTGTGGTGATTGGCGCCGATGACGTCCGTGTGGAACTGCGCAAGCGGGGCGAGTCCTACGGCCGTGTACGAACCATCGTAGAACAAGCCGCTCTTGAGATTCTGAAACGGGGCGGCAGTGTGGTTTTGGACTCGGATTTTGCGGGAGTCGAAAAGCGCGGCAGCCTTCGCAAAAAAATGCAAAGAGCAGGCGCGCGCATCATGTTCGTGCGTGTCCATTGCAATCCCGACGCGGCGATTGGCCGCATAATTTCCGCGCATTATCGCGCCCGCGCGGATGACTTCTTTGGAGGAGCGTTTTCGGTGTGGAAGGGGAGCGCGCGTGTCAAGGGGGCGGTAGTGAAAATTCGCGAAATGTGGCGCCGCACACCATTACATTATCGCTGGTCTGAAAAGGGCGGAGGAAGATGGGAGCTGAAAAAACTGCCTTTTGCCTGTATTGCCGAAATTGACACAACAAAGGTTGCATGGAAACGGGAAATAAAAAAGTGCGCAAAAAAGCTTCTTTTGCAGGGTTAAATTAAGGCGCACTTATCCATTGCGTCCCTCCGTATGTGTTCGTATACTAAAAAGAGAACTTTTTATTATTTATCGCCCTGTGAACAATCTTTGCGGCATGCCGCAAAGACAACGCGGCGCGCGATAAATACAAAGGTTGACCATTATTAGTGTCCACATGTATCACAATGAGCGCACTACATAAGATTGTCTTTATTCTTCTGGTTATCGGAGGTCTTAATTGGGGCGTGCTCGCGGTTTCGGGCTGGGAGGTGGGAGCGATTTTTGGCGGTATGGGGGCGGCGATTTCTCGCGTTATTTACATACTGGTCGGACTTGCCGCGGTGGTGGAACTCTTTACCCATCGCGCACACTGCACTGACTGTTCGGTAAAGAAGGCGATGTAGCTTTTTTGCCTCTTCTGTGCACGCTCCGCACCGCACAAAAAGCGGTGCGGAGTGTTTTTGGTTTGAACCGCACATACAAAACCGTTCTCTAATCAATAGCTTGGAACCGTTTTAATGATATCAATTGGCGATTTCATCGAGAGGCCCATATGCGGCCTCTTTTCATTGTACCAACGTAAGTATTCGGGGATTTCCTTACGATAGCTTTTCAAACTCCGAGATATTCGGGAGAGACACTCATCCTGTAGAGTGCGGTTAAATCGTTCGAGGTGTGCGTTGTCATTGGGGCGACGAACTCGTGACAACTGCGCTTCTCTCACAAACCGGAGGCTCTGATGCGTATTAATGTGTTCGGTGGGCAAAGCGTGGGCAAACCGAGAACAAACATCCAGCATAGTATACACGTACAGCCTATCCTCATGGGGTCCATCGTGAATCGTATCAATTTCCACTAACCTGCCTGGTTTTTCAGCTACAGGACGCGGTGGGTACTGATGCCACTTCTTCCAACGGGAATAACGGCTACAGTTGAACCGTTTTAGTACCCGCTTAACTGACGAGAGGCTCATGCGGTGTCCTTCCTGCGTTAATCGCCAATGGAGTGTTTCCGCGCACTGATTTCTTTCTTGCCGCAATGCCAGGATGAGACCAACCGTATCATGCGAGAGCGCAGTCGGATGACTATGCGGCCGCGATGACTTTGTGGGAATAGTCTTTAACATCAGATCCTGCGGCGCACGAGCTCTCCATTTCACGATTGCACTATGGGTGTATCCAAAATGACGCGCGACCTCGCGTGTGGACCACCCGTGCCGCACGAGACGCACCGCATCCATGCGGACGCGTGGAAGATTGGGGTTTTGAGAGTATGCCATGTACATATTCTATCAGAGGTGGTTCCAAGCTATTGAACCATAACGCGTTCCTTGACAAATATAATAATTATGCTAGCAGTATAGCAGGCGGCTATTTAACATAATCGTAATCCACAACATCATCATTGTGAAAAAAGGAGGTGTTTGATGGTGGAGAAAACGAAGAGTATCCCGAATAACTGGGAGCCATTTATCGGAAGTTTTTTCTGGCTTTGCTACGGGGCAACTGTCCTTGTAGCGCTTTGGGTCTTTGCGGTGAGTTTTGGCTACCCCGAAGTTCCCGGGGATCTGGTACGAGGTTACTGGCTTATCGTCCTGCTCTATGCGGGAATAAGCCGGGGGAGCCAGCTTACCCGCAAGAAGCACAGGTTTCGGAAAGGCGAGCGTTGGGTGCTCTTTTGGTTCGGGTGGTTCTTTTTTCTGTACGCGGTGGATTTCTTTTGGTACGCCGCAACGGGAAAAGGTGTCACTATCAGCAAGCATCTTCGCCCGACGTTGGAGCTGATAACACTCATCTTTGCCGCCGGCGTGTTGGCAAAGGAGCTGAAGCGGCTCAAAAATTTCAGCTTCTTTGGCCGGTTGTTTCAGTCAAAAGATGAGGAGGGTTCTTCCCCCGCGCCCCAAAAGGATGAGGAAAAAGAAAGGCCGCAACAGTGAAAGTCCTCCTCTCCAGCAGAGGAATGAAAAAGCCCCGACTCCTTGGAGTGCGGGGCTTTTCTTCGTGCGGGGTTGGCGCTGGTGCGAGCAAGCGCGTGCCGCGGGGCGCCCTCACACGAGAAGCAAAAGAAATCTGAGAATCAGATCAAGCCCCCTTGTAACCATTTCATGGACTTGTCTGCCTTTCTCAAGCGCGTCGGCCGTTTCTTGAATCTCTGCTCGCATTTCTGCGAGTTTTTCTTTGTCCGGAAGCCGTACTTTCCAGATGCCCGTATCTCTATATCGTATGAGCGCTTGTTGCATCGGGACTCCCAGCTCATTGGGATGTTGTAGCATGGCACCTACCATGCGTTGCAGATCCTTTTTGAATGCCGTCCCTGTTTCCGTACCCATCTTTCTCTTCCTTATTGTTGAAGTTTTGCGCCGCCGGGTGCAGGAGGTATTGGTGAATGACCTCCTGACGCTCTTGGATGGTGGAGAGTTGTCGTCCGATTTCTTCGCCGCGTTTTTTCACGTTGTCCGCGGCACCCTCCTCCAGGCGTTCAAGAAGGTGTAGCTTCTCTTGCTCTTGCCGTACCGCTTCAGTCAACTCTTTCGCAAACGCAGAAAGAGTTTCCGCTGACGGCGCCGGGGCGCCCGGCACGATACCGTGTTTTTTCAGAAGCTCGGTGCGCTTTTTCTCCAGCGCATCTTCCGAGATGCGCTTTTGAAATTCGCGCTCCGTTTCTCCGGAGCGCCGAATGTCGGCACTCCACTTTTCGGCGAACTCTGTGACGGCTTCTTGGGTGAGCTTGACGTGCTCAATCTGCGCGCGCGAAAGGTCAATCACACGCAAATTCGGTGAGGCGCACCCGACAAGCCCGACGAGTACAAAAGACAACAACAGTAATTTTTGCATGACTAACTCCTTTCTGTTCCGGGGTTGAGCGTGATATGTTAGACAAAGAAGGCGTTTACGTTAAGGTGCGCAAGATGTTTCTGTAATTTTTCTAGCAGAAATATAAGATGGTGTCAAGGGTTTTGATAACGCGGGCGATGTTGCATTATACAATGCATTGAGCTATTTTGCCGCTGCTGTTATACTTTTACTGCTTGTTGCTGCCCAGGTAGTTCAGTGGCAGAACGCTTCCATGGTAAGGAAGAGGTCGGGAGTTCAATCCTCCCCCTGGGCTCACACCGTCTGCCCATAGGGCACACGCGAGCTGCCACCTTAGCTCAGTTGGTAGAGCAGCACTTTCGTAAAGTGAAGGTCCGCGGTTCGAATCCGCGAGGTGGCTCTAAGGATTTTTTCCAATGCGAAGGACGTAGCGGAGGCGGATTACAAACACTATGATTAAAAAAGTTATTATTCCGGTTGGCGGGCTGGGTACGCGCTTCCTTCCGGCAACAAAAGCCCAGCCCAAAGAGATGCTTCCGATTATAGACAAACCGGTTATTCAGTATTTGGTGGAAGAAGCGGTGGCATCCGGCATTTCGGACATCATTTTTGTTACCGGAAGAGGCAAGCGCGCGATTGAGGACCACTTTGATTTTTCTCCGGAACTGGAGTCCGAGCTTCTTGCGCGAAAAAAAACAAAAACGCTCAAGCAAGTGCGCGAAATATGCAGTCTTGCCCGCTTTTCGTATGTGCGCCAAAATGCCCCGCGCGGTGACGGAGACGCGCTTTTGTGCGCGAGCCATTTGGTCGGCAAAGAACCAATCGGTGTACTGTTCGGGGACGATATCGTCGCGCCGAGCCGGTGTCGGATAATGTTTACCGTATTACGGACATCGTTGAAAAGCCGTCTCCGGGCAAAGCGCCTTCCAATCTTATTATTGTTGGCAAATATATTTTTACGCCGCAAGTGTTTACGGAGTTACGCCGCCTCGCGCGCGGAAAAAACACCGGAGAAATGGGAACGGCTTTTGCACTGCGCAATCTCCTCAAGAAAGGTCCTGTCTACGGCCTGCGTTTTGAGGGCAAGCGCTATGACTGCGGAAGCAAAATCGGCTTCTTGAAAGCGACCGTGGATTTCGGGCTGAAGCACCCGGAGGTAAAAAGCGAACTACGAAAATACCTGCGGGAAATTTCACGCACCCCGCGCAACACGAGTCGCTAGCCAACAGAGAAAAAACATGTTATCATAATCACTACAACTACGGCAAATCTACGGATTATGGAACAGCTCAATGAGGCCATCGCAACATTACAGACAAACATCCGCCGCACGGCGGACCGTCTTTGACATATCCGCCAAAAAGGAAGAGATGCTTGTGCTGGAATACGAAATGCGGCAGCCGGGTTTCTGGGATAATCAGGAGCGTGCGCGTTCAGCGAGCGAACGGCTCGCG
>JACPCQ010000031.1 GCA_016179715.1 Parcubacteria group bacterium | reverse complement strand
GCCAAAAAGGAAGAGATGCTTGTGCTGGAATACGAAATGCGGCAGCCGGGTTTCTGGGATAATCAGGAGCGTGCGCGTTCAGCGAGCGAACGGCTCGCGGCTTTAAAAGAGCAGACCGCAACGTGGGAGCAGCTGGTTTCCGAAAGCGCGGAGCTCAAAGAACTCTCTCTGCTTGAGCATGACGAGGCGTTTACAAAAGAGCTGGAAAAACGGCTGCACGCGCTTCAAAAAACATTCCGCGCCGAAGAACGCGGCGTCTTTCTCTCCGGAGCGCATGACAAGGGTGGGGCGCGGTTAAGCGTGGTTGCGGGAGCGGGCGGAGACGATGCGGAAGATTGGGCGGCAATGCTTTTTTCAATGTATCAGCGGTTTTCCGGAAAACACCGCTGGGTGTTTACGGTCACACACGAACACCGTAACGAGCATAACGGCGTTAAAAATGCAACGGCGGAAATTACGGGCGCTTATGCATACGGCCTTTTACGCCGCGAGTTTGGCGTGCATCGCTTGGTGCGCATCTCGCCATTTTCCGCCAAGCGTCAGCGCCACACGTCTTTTGCGCTTGTGGAAATATTGCCGCTTGAGGTTGCCGCGGAGGAGATAGCGCTTAAAGATGATGATTTGCGTACGGATTTTGCGCGCTCTTCAGGTCCGGGCGGGCAGAATGTCAACAAACGCGAAACGGCCGTACGCATTACGCATCTCCCTACCGGCATTCAGGTGCACGTGGATTCGGAACGCTCCCAGCAACAGAACCGCGAGCGGGCTAAAGCCCTTTTACGCGCGAAACTCTACCAGTACGAACAGGCGCGGAGAGAAGAAGAGCGCTTGCTGTTAAGGGGCGGCACTATTCCGGACGTTGCGTGGGGGCACCAAATCCGCTCATATGTACTGCATCCGTACCGTCTGGTAAAAGACCATCGCACGGAATACGAAACCAGTGATGTGGATGCGGTGCTTGCGGGTGAGTTGGACGATTTCATTGAGGCGGAACTTGCGCTATAATAAGAAGCGTCCCGGCTATGATTTTTTTTGAGAAAATAGTCAAATCCTATACCAACAACCATCCCGCCCCGACAACGGTGCTGGATGACGTAACGTTGACCATTGCGCCAAACGAATTCCTCTCTGTTGTGGGGCAATCGGGCGCGGGCAAGACGACGCTGTTGAAACTGTTGCTTGCGGAAGAACACCCGACGGCAGGAAGCGTCTTTTTTGAATCGGTAAACGTGCACACCATTCCTTCCGCGCGTCTGCCGTATTATCGCCGCAAGATCGGCGTAGTTTTTCAGGATTTTCGCCTGCTTCCCATCAAAACCGCGTACGAAAACATCGCGTTTGGCATGGAGGCCGCCGGGCGCACCGACGAAGAAATAGAAGAAGATGTGCCGCAGGTGCTGGAACTGGTGGGGCTTGCCGATAAGGCAGAGAGTTTTCCGCACGAACTCTCCGGAGGCGAAAAACAGCGCGTGGCAATTGCGCGCGCCATTATCAACCAGCCTGACGTGATTATTGCCGATGAGCCGACGGGAAATCTTGACCCGTTAAACGCGTGGGAGATTATAAAACTGCTGCAAAAAATCAATGAGCTGGGCACGACGGTTATTCTTGCAACGCACGACAAAGATATCATCAACTCACTGGGCAGGCGCGTGGTGACGTTAGAGCGCGGTAAAATCGTGCGTGATGACAAGCAAGGGCGGTACATTCTTTAAATAAAAATAAAAAGCAAAAAGTAAAATATGTGGCGATATCTTCGGAGAATTACAAAGTTGGGGCTGGTGAATTTTTGGCGGAACCGCTGGGTTTCTCTTGCAACCGTGCTGGTCATGGTGCTTGCTATTTTTACCATCGGCTCGCTCATTTTTTTGAATGTACTGCTCACCTCCTCGCTGGAACGACTGCAGGACAAGGTGGATATCACCATTTATTTCAAGATTGATGCGCTTGAGGATGAGATGATAACGCTGCGCGATGCGGTTGCGAAGCTGGACGAGGTGCGTGCGGTGGAGTTTGTTTCGCGCGATGAGGCGCTTTTGCGTTTTCGTGAGCGGCACGCGAACAACGCGCTCATTACACAGTCGCTTGACGAGCTTGGAGAGAACCCGCTTGAGGCGAGCCTGAACATCAAAGCAAAAGAGCCGTCGCAATATGAAAGCATCGCGCGTTTTTTGGACGCGGGAGCATTTGCGAGCGTTGTGGACAAAATTGACTACCACCAGAACCGCGTTGTTATTGAGCGCCTCTCGGGGATTTTGAGCGCATCGCGCCGTCTGGGTGCAGGTATCAGTATTGCGCTTATCGCCATCGCGGTGTTGGTTGCTTTCAACACCATCCGTCTTGCTATTTTTACGAGCCGCGAAGAAATTTCGGTTATGCGTCTGGTAGGCGCTACCAATCGGTATATCCGCGGGCCGTTTATGGTGGAGGGTGTTCTGCACGGCGTACTTGCCGCGGTTATTTCGCTTATTATATTCTATCCGTTGACACTCTGGCTCGGGCCTGCGGCCGAACGCTTCTTTGGCGGTCCGAATCTGTTCCAGTATTACGGCGCGCATATCGCGGAGTTCGCGCTGGTACTTTTGGTGCTGGGCATTTTTCTTGGAGCAGCCTCCAGTATGTTCGCCATGCGCCGGTATCTGCGCGAGGGGGTAAGGCGGTAGAGTTTTGAGTAGTATATACTACAGTATATACTATGATATATACTATTTAAAACACAAAAATATTTTTATGCAAAAACACATACGCAAGCTTCAGCGATTGGGCGCATATAGCTATGCGGTGGTTATTCCCAAAGAAATCATTGACCGTTTCGGGTGGAGAGAACGCCAAAAGCTCCTGCTCTCCTTTGACGGCAAAAA
>JACPCQ010000055.1 GCA_016179715.1 Parcubacteria group bacterium | reverse complement strand
AGTCCGGATTTTTTCTTTATTGACGGGAAAAGAGGAAAGTCCTCGTGCGCCTGCCCCTTAATAAGCGAGGAAACGCGCTCCCCTCTGACGCGCAGATTTTCCTTCTCTGCTTCAAGAGTAACCATCTCCGAAGGAAGCGAGTTAAGAAATCCGCTTATCGTGCGGGCAGGAACCGCAACGCGCCCCGCCTCTTCCACTTGTGCGGGGATTACCGACTCCAAACCGATTTCCAGGTTTGTGCTTGTAATTTTAAATTTACCTTTTTCGCCCTCAAGCAAAAGAGTGCCGAGTATCGGCAACGTCGCGTTCTTTCCAGAAATGCGTTCGGATATCAGACACGCGTTTTTTAGATCTTCTTTCAGACAACGTATGCGCATAGCTCAATAAGTTCTTAAAAAAAAATAAATAAAGAAATATTGTTGTTATTAGTATATGTATTGTGTGCACAAGATCGTGCGGTGAAAGCGGTTTGCCTTACCGTGCCGTCTTCGTTTGGTTGTTCTTCCGAACAGAATTGTTGGGGATAAAGAAAGGAGTAGGCGGTTGTTTTCTTTGGAAAAGTTTTTAAGAAAGATGGTGGAAGTCATTTTTTTGTTTTTTATACAGACGCTACACATTTTTATACACACGATACGCCAATGGTCGCCCGCGACATGTCTTTTGGCGCTGTCCGTTAGTGTCTTTTATAGAGGATGTTTCTTATTTGCTTAATCTCGCCCGCAAGCTGCTCGCTGTTTTTTAGGTTGTTGAGTATTTTTTCGTACGCGTGGAGCGCGGTGGTATGGTCCCTTCCTCCGAACTTTTGCCCGATATACGGATAGGACCCGTTAAAGTCTTCGCGGAGCAGGAACATACAAATTTGGCGCGGCTTAACAATATCTTTTCTTCTGGTTTTTTCAAACAATACTTTTTCGTTTACATCATAAAACTCCGCGACGGTTTTGATAATCTGCGTTGCGGTGAGCGATCTTTTCGGAGCGCTATTTTTGGCGAGTATTTCGCGTACCTCATTTTGGTTTAACGCGCGCTGCGGCGAGTGCGCCTGATGCGCCACAACGGCATTGAGCGCCCCCTCAAGCTCTCGCACGTTACTTTCCACATACGCAGCAATCTGTTCCAATATTTCCTGGTTCAATTGCTGTTTCTTCTCGGCAAGCTTTGTTTTGAGAATTGCCAGGCGCGACTCGTATTCGGGCTCGTTAATATCCACAATCATCCCTCCCTCAAAACGCGAGCGCAGACGGTCTTCCAGGTGTTGTATTGACTTCGGGGGGCCGTCCGAGGAAAAAACGACTTGCTTATTGGCGCCGTGCAGGGCGTTGAATGTATGAAAAAACTCTTCCTGCGTTTTAACCTTTCCGGAGATAAACTGAATATCGTCAATGAGCAGGACGTCATTCTGGCGATAGCGCTCTTTGAACCCCTCGGTCTCGTTGTTCTGAATAGAGGAAACAAGCTCGCTGGTAAAGAGCTCTGAAGAAACATATTTTATTCTTGTTGTCGGGCGCTGCTGCTTAATTTCGTTTCCGACAGCGTGTAAAAGGTGGGTTTTGCCCAGACCCACGCCGCCGTAGATGAAGAGAGGGTTATAAAGTGTCCCGACGTTTTTTACGACCGCGAGAGCCGCCGCGTATGCGAGCTCGTTAAAAGAGCCAACAATGAGGTTGTTTAGTGTATAACGGGAGTTGAGATTGGTTTGAGGGTCAACCGCGAACTCGGTAAAGCCCAGCTGTTCTTCGGTTTCTGCGGGGGGAGCCGCGGGGGGTTTTGCCAGGGCCGTTTTTGCTCCCATTACGGACGCGGAAGAAATCACATACTCAACCGTGCGAACATCAGGATCCAGGCCGCGCAAGGACTTCATGATATGTTTGTGATATTTATATTCCAGCCATTCTTTGACAAACGGGTTTGGTGTGGCTATGGTTACCGAGTAGGCCGAACGGTCAACGATAGAGGTGTTGTTGAACCAGGTGACAAAATTTGCCTTCGAGACCGCGAGCTCAATCTCTCTTAACACCCCTCCCCAAAGTTCGTTGTTGTCCATAAGTACCTCCCACAAAATAGATAAACGTACCAAGACTGCGCTTTTCCCTTTCGACGAGCGAACGGCGCATGGGTGTATTGTACTCCTTTCTTTTGCAGGTGTCGGCACACCGGAGAACACCTCTTATGTTAATAAGTTGTGGACGCAGTGTGAATATTGTCACAAGGTGAAAATATAGTGTAGTATAGAAAAAGGATATCACGATACAATTTCATTATTTATGTCTATCACCTATCAGCCCCACCGAAAGAAAAGAAGGCGCACGCACGGTTTCTTAAAACGATCAAGAACGCCGGCAGGGAGGCGGGTGCTGCGTAATCGGCGTCGGAAGGGACGGCAACGCGTCTCGGTGTAAGTTTCTTGCGTCCTGACACAACGCGCTGTTTTTGGCGCACCGCGCGCCCCTTTTCCTTAATTATGCTTCCCAGACAGCACCGGCTTACCAAAAAAGAATTCTCTCCCGCGTTGTTTTCCGGAAGACGCTTTACAGAGGGCCCTGTTGTGTTGTATGTGCAGGGCGCGCCGCGCCGTTCGGGCATGCCCAGCCGCCTTGCTTTTGTGATGGGGCAAAAAGCTGTAAAGGGCGCTGTGGCGCGGAATCGATTGCGGCGCCGCGCGCGCGCACTGGCACGCGCGCATCTTCTTGAAATTTCTGATGGCTGGCACATTGTTTTTTTATTCCGGAAAGAAAGCGCCGAGCTTTCACGGGACGAACTTGAGAGACACCTTGTTCTATTGTTGCGCCGCGCGGGGCTGGTGCCGTCTTAACCCCGCCAGAAGACGTCGCGCGCTTCGTGTAGATGATTCTTCATAAAGCGAAGCCGCCCTTGCGGCCAAGACTACTATTTACCAAAAGTAAACCTTTAAATTTCTCACAGGGTTAACTTAATTTCCAACTTCCTTACCGCGCTGTC
>JACPCQ010000036.1 GCA_016179715.1 Parcubacteria group bacterium | reverse complement strand
TCCTGGTCTTCCACAATACCGTCCTGTTCGGGAGGAAAATTGCTTTGTGTCACAAATGGCGCGAGTGCCGCGCGCATGTTTTCGGCAACCGCACGGCTGGACACCGCATTGGGCAATTGTCGTTCAGGAATATAGATGCTCATGCCGGAATAGCGTCCGGGGGCGCCTTTTGGTCGGCCCGGGTAATCGTTGAAGTGTATGTGCAGTACGATATCGGACTCATGTGTATTCGCCCACTGGTTGATGCCGTAAAGCCGCGAGGAAATATCGTTGGAGGCGGCCGGGTGATGCACCGCCGCATTTTTGGTAAACGCCCCTTCTCTGCGCGCGGTCTGCATCAGCGACCGCGCTTTTTCGCGAAACGCCGCAATCCCTGCCTGCCCTTCAGTGCTGTTAAACACTGCGACAAAATCCGTGGTGTATCCGTAAGTCGTTCTGCTTCGTGAAGCCAAAAAATGCTTGTCGGCAAAAAACAGCTGAAAAAGACGGTTGGCAAGCTCCAGCGTCAGGTCCGCCTCAACAAGCCCGTTAAACACGGCGCCGGAAAACTCCGCGTCATGCCCGGCAACAACCAGAATGCGGATTGGCCTCTTTGCGTATGCGGTGTTGAGCTCCTCGGGCGCGACACCTTTCTCAATAAAAAGACCGGAAGTAAGAGCGGCAAGATGCGCGGGCAAAAAATCATGCACTGCGCGTGATTGCATGGCCACAACACCCAGCACGGCAACAAGAGCAAAAAATGAAAACATTTTTCTCATGCGCTTTTATCATAGCGCACCCCCACCCGCACGTCATGGAAAAACCGCCAAGAATTTCCTAGACTTTACAAAAATACTCATTTATGCTATCCTTATTTTATCGGTAAACATGAGCCGTATTATCAATTAAATCACCTCTTTCTATGAAATATCCCTGGGTTGGTTTGGCGATATTGGGCGTCTGGGGAGGATCCGCCGCCATTATTGTCTTGCGCCAAAACAGCGATCCGGTAATTATGCTGCTTCTCACCGCGACAACCACCGCGCTTATTTCCTTTTTTGGATTTAGAAGTTCGGATAAATAACCCCGAGCAGCAGCTTATGAACAATGCCTTCAGACATCAGCTTCGTCGCCTCGGAACAGGAGGCAGGTTTGTAGAAATCTGCCTTGTGCTTGCACGTCACATATTTCGAGCGTCTTCCACTCCAAAATATTTCCGGAATGTCGTGGAAGATCTGGGCGGCGGAATTATTAAGCTCGCGCAAATCCTTGCCATGCGTTATGACCTGCTTCCGTCACAATATTGCCGGGAGCTTGCGGGTCTTTTTGAAGATGTTCGTCCGTTATCAGAAAAAGACATACGAAGGGTTTTTGCAGAAGAATTTGGAAAGCGCCCCGAGGAGATTTTTGATAAATTTTCACACCTGCCCGTTGCTTCGGCTTCGTTCGGACAGGTACATAAGGCGGAACTGGATGGACATGCCGTTGCGATAAAGATCCAGCGGCCAGAAGCCGCCGCCCTTTCTGAAATGGACATCCGCATCATAAAGGCGCTTGCGTTTATTATCAATCCGCTGCACCTGACTCCTTCCATGTCCGTTAAAGACATTGTACGGGAATGGGAACAGTGGACGCGCAAAGAACTTAATTACATACAAGAGGGAGTAAACGCCGACCGGCTCCGGACGCTTGATGCCAGCCCGGATATCTGTATACCAAAAATTTTCTGGAGATATACTACCAGGCGCGTGCTTTGCGAAGAGTTTCTCACGGGACGCAGTATCAACAAACTGATGACGGACGGGAGTTTATCTCCAAAAGACAAAACGGAGCTGGCGCGGCGTATCATTATGGCGCCGTTCCGGCAATATTTCCTCCACGGCTTCACGCACGCGGATCTTCATCCCGGAAACATGTTTTTGCTTGAGGATGGGAGATTGGGAATCGTGGATTTTGGAATCATGAGCGAGGCCGTGTCCACCCGCCGTCCATTTGCGCAGTTTATTTGGGAAGCGCTCTCCGGGGATTTTTCTTCCTCACTACAATGCTTTTTTCGTTTTATGGAGAACGGATTCCTGGGCCCGCAAGCCGAGTACGCCCTGCGAGATATAAAACTCCCGCACGGGCTGTCCTACAAGAAAATAGAAAAATACGCCCTGCGGGTCCTGGAGCGGCAGTTTAGCGGAATTATGGTAAATTGGATGGACTCTTCGGCAAATAGCAATATGCACATCAGAGAAAAAAGCAGCGCGCGGTATTTTCTGGACTTGCTTTTCTTTGCGGGAAAATACGGCATGATCGCGCCGCACAATATCGTCTCCTTTATCCGCACGTTGGTCATTGTGGATATGGTTTGTCTAGTCATTGATCCAAATTTCGATATGGCCGGTATTGCCAAAGAATTTTTCGCGGCACATCCCGAGATTTTTCAACCCAGCGCCGAAGAAGTCCGCGCAGAAAACAAGATGCGCACACTGTCTCTCGCTCTGCCTGCAATCGCTCCGTGGGAGAAAGGAGAGCGAGCGCAAGAAGCATGGAGCCTATTTGAGGAAAGACGTCGCGAGCGCCGGATTCGATTACAAGAGCGCTACCTTGAGCAGGCCAGCAGAGCGCTTGAAAAAATATTGGAGCAGGGATCCCGCGGTCTCGCGGGGTTTGCAAGCGGTTTTTCCTCAAGACAAGCAGTATAAGTAGGTTATAATAAATAATATTATGAAATACCCATGGGTTAGTATCTCCATATTGGGCATCTGGATTGCAAGCGCAATCGTTGTTGCCAAGCGCGCCGACACCGCGCCAGAAGTGATTTTGGCCATTGCACTCGCTTCTACCATCGTGGTTTCCTTTATCGGATTCCGCACTCCGCGGTAATATCTGCCGCAACACCCCCCGCCGCATTATGCGGCGGGGGGTGTTTTTCGCGTCATCTCCAAAGGGCTGCGCGTTGACTATGCGGTGTTGAGTATCCCGCCAAGGGCGGAATAAGAAGAGAGAGTTTTCCCAACACCATTCTCGCGTCTTGGTTTATGCAGACCGAAACGTGAGGTCTGCCGG
>JACPCQ010000005.1 GCA_016179715.1 Parcubacteria group bacterium | reverse complement strand
AAACGTTTTATATCCATTGGAAAAGCGGGAACGCTTCAAAAGAATCTTAGTGTTGGTGATCTGGTTGTTTGTGAACAAGCAATTAGAGATGAGGGCACATCTTATCATTATTTAAAAGCGTCAAAATATGCCCGCGCTTCCCAAAAAATGACGGAAAGAATTAAAAAAGAACTTGATACTTTGGGACAAAAATATTTTGTCGGAACGAGTTGGACAGTTGATGCTCCTTACCGAGAAACCGTGGCTGAAGCTCGACAATATCAAAAAGAAGGGGTAGCAACAGTAGAAATGGAAGCTTCGGCGTTGTTTGCCGTCGCGCAATATCGAGGCGCAGAAATGGGAGCGATGTTTACTATCAGCGATTCTCTTGCTGAATTACAATGGTCGCCGAAGTTTCATTTCAAGAAAACCCGAGGTGGATTGGAAACTTTGTACAAGGTTGCGCTCGCGGCCCTTTTGGGAAGGAATTAAAAATCCGCCAAACCTGCCTACCGGCAGGCAGGTCACCTTCACTCAAGAGTTCCATTTTGACGGAAAACCGCAGCAAGTTTCAAAAAAGACAGATAGACAGGAAAAAAGTTTGGTGCTATAACAATACGGGATAGTTCATCTTCTCGTTTGCCGTCAAGAACAAGAAAAGGGAACAATATGAAACTCGTCCTCGCAAGACATACGGAAACGGAATGGAATAGAGAAAGAAAAACGCAGGGAAGAAAGAATCCGCCGCTCAACAAAAAAGGCAGAGAAGACGCGGCGCTACTCGCCGAGAAACTTCGCGGGCACGGCATACAGTTTATCGTAAGCTCCGACCTGTTACGAGCGATGCAGACCGCGGGGATTATAAGCAGGATCCTCGGCGTGTCGTTTTCGCTTTCTTCCCAACTGCGTGAATGTTGCTTTGGCAAAATTGAAGGACACACAAGACAGGAAGCCGCAGAGCTTTTCGGCTCCGACGTTTCGCAAGATCTGAACGATCCGACGTTTCAAAAATACGATTTCCGGCGCTTCGGAGGAGAAAGTTGCAATGAGGTTTTTACGCGCCACCTTGACGCACTGGAAAGAATCATGAAAGCAGGACTGGGCGAGCCGTTGTTGATTGTCGGGCATGGCCGCGGACTCTGCACACTGCTTGCAGGTTTTGGGCTTCCTCCGTTGCCACAACAAGGCGAGTTCACCACCATAACCTTATCCGAGACTGAATTGCGGACGGCTTCTTTGCGGATTGCCGCAACTTCGTGATAGTTAAAGAAATACTTGCGCAAGGCGCGAATGAGGCACGACCCGATGGGTACGGCCTCTTTTATTTTAAGCATCAGGGGCGAATTTTTTATATCCAAACCGCGCAAGGTCCTTCGCGATGTCCGCATACGTTTTTCCGGCAAGCATTCCACCGGCAATAAAATCTTCCTGCGTAACATCCGCAAGACAAAAATCAGGAGCAACGAAGTTTTGTTTCTCTTCCGCACGCTCAAATTCAATATCAACCAATATCAAACCCGCAAGCGCTCCCTTAAAAACACCAAACTCGTACGTTGTGCCTTCGTGCACGTAGTAATAACGCGTCTTCACAATCCGCTTGGCATGCAAGTGTTCAAAGGCCGCGTATTCTTCTGCGGTAAGCAGTACGGTGGTTTCCCGCTGGTGCGACGCATCGTCCGCGCGCAGCGGTTGTTTCTTTGTAATTTCGTATCGTTCTCCCGCTCGCCGTATGCGCAATGTCGGATGTGCAGCCGAGATGGGGAGGTACATATCAACAATCTCTTTTGCCGGCGCATTTTTAACCCCGGCAGGCACCGCTTTTACAAGAAAAGTTAATTCCAATTCGTCCATGGTTATTCCGCTTGTTTTATACCACGTGTTGTCGTTAAGCAATTTCACTGTTGTAACAACTTTCACCCCTCGACTGCGCTCCCCCTCGACGAGCTCAGGGTAAACTGGGCTTCGGCCTGTTTTTGTTATGCTATTTCTGCATTGTAACAGGTCTCGCAGTACACAATTTCCGGTCTGTCAGGAGCGTAGGTGGTCTCAAACTCGTTAGGGCAATGCTTCGCTCCATGAAAATGCTCTATGGTATTTTTGTACACCCCGCTCTCATCTGCTCCTCCCGCACAGGTACATTGACGGTGCCAGAGCCGCAAGGGGTTGCGCTGTTTTACGCGCTGATAATGCCGGCAATTCGGGCACAGACGCGGGGGCGGGAGCCGCTCTTCGCGGTAGAAGGCAAGCTCCTGCGGGACAACGCGAAAACCAACCGTACACTGCTCGTTACACTCGCCGTTATGCGCGCAACCGATAACCTGTTTTAACAAATCGTCCGTTGCGTCAGTGATACTGTCGGGAAGCGCATCAGACTGCATGGTGATGGTAAGATTACGCGCGTCTGCGTCCTTCCATGCGTATCCCTCCTCCATCGCCTTCTCCTTGGTCATGGGAAAATATTCCTGCGCGATTGTTTCGTTGTAAGAGAACGGGCAAAGCTCTGTCGGAAAAAATTCTCCGTAACGATACTCTCTCCCCTTTTTATCCGTATAGGGCACATCGTTCATGTGCCGGATAATTTTTGGGAGGAGCGCTTCGTAGTCCTTTTTGGAGTATTGTCTGTTGAGAATGCAATAGGACTTACTGCGCAATCCCGTACAGCCAAAAATGTTATTTGAGCTGTGGCAGTTGTACGCATAGCGAATGTCATGCCCGCCATACACAACAATTGCTCCAAGCATGCGCGAGCCGGAGAGCCCCGCGTCCACCGACTCGTACAGCAATTCTGACTGCTCTCCGACACCGTAGCCGTCCATGGAATCTTTCATCCCGAACCCGCCCCAGACAATATATTTACAGTCCTCAAGATTGACCGCATCAAAACACGACATACAGTTTTTTGCCTCAAGCAAAATATCGCCGGTCACATCAACCGTTTTCAATGAATACATATATTTGCGTGGAAACGTCGCGGCAAATTCCAGATACTTTTTCTTCAGCTCTTCAACCGTCCGATAACTTCCCGTGTCCAGATTTTTTAGAAATTCCTGATAATCTTCTTTGGTATGCGGCTTGTTAAAAATATGGTATTGCTTGTTGCGCAGCCCGACACAGCCGATGCACTGCGAACAATTTCTGCAATCATACGAAAAAAGCATATCCTGG